>JBDKUU010001080.1:0-2880 GCA_039679525.1 Phycisphaerales bacterium
GAGCGAAAAAACGGTTTTGTCCACCTGCCGCTCGACCTGCTGGACGGGGTCGGGAACGCTCGCCAGTTCCGCCTCCGCAGCCGCCACGCGTCGCTGCCGGCGATCCTGTTCGAGCACCTGCTGAACGAGCAGGAGCGTGGCGTCCGTCCGCTCCTGCAGTTGGTTGACCTGCTCATCCAGAGACGCGATCCTCCGCGGGGCGGGGCCCTGCGTTCTCGTGGAGATCGCCACAATGCCGATCGTCACAGCCACCGCCGCCGCGGCCGCCAAGGGCGCCGCGGTCCGGATGACCTGTCTGCGATGGACCCGCAGGCGAATCTCGACCGCCGTGACGTGGCCGAAAGCCGGCCGGCCGGCAAGATCGTCCGCTTTCTGAAGCAGTGTCTCGATCTTCTCCTGGTTCATGACTTCTCCTCGAACAGATCGCCCAGCTCTTTTCTGAGCCTGGCCCTGGCGCGATTGAGTCGAACCTCCATCGCGTTGACCGTCAGGCCGAGCAGCTCGCAGACCTCGCTGGTCTCGAACCCCTGCAGGTACTTCAGGACGATCGCCTCGCGGTACTTCCGCGGCAGCCCCTGCACCGTCCGGCGGACTCTCGCGAAGGTCTCCCGGTCCATCGCGGCCTTGTCGCCGCTCGGGTCCGAGCCGGCAATCGCTTCGGGGTCGTCCACGCTCGTAAGGGACAGGGGCCGTCGCTTCCGGAACCGCCAACTGCGGCATTTGTTCACCGTGATGGTAAAGAGCCAGGTCCGCAGGCGGCAGTCGCCCCGAAACTTGCGAAGGCCCAGAAACGCCGCCATGAAAACCTCCTGGACCACGTCGTCGACCTCGCCGGGCCAGCCGAGCAGACGATTCGCGAGGGCCGCGACCTCGGCCGAATGTCGCTCCACGATCCTGTCGAAGGCAGAATCATCTCCCCGGCGAAACGCTGCCGCCAGGTCCGGTTCTGTGGGTACGTCCACCATGGCTGACATATTAGACTCGTACCCCGGCCGGGACTTACAGAAAAACGCGTCCAGCGAGGGCGAGGCTATCGTTACGAGTACGTATTTTGGGGCAAAAGAAGACTCGTCGGCTTGAGTTGTTCCGGGATTGTGCGAGAACAAGAAGGTCAGGCTCCGGGGCCTCCAATATGGCCCGGGTGTTGTGGGTGAATTGACCTCGCCATCGCGCCCAGAAAGGAAAGAAGCCCCTGAGCAAACGGAGGGAGAGGAAGCGAGACTACCCAGGGGCTTGAAGTTTGATCTTTTCTCATTGTAGTCGCCGCATGTCACGGTGTCAACCCCTCGTGTCAATAATTTCTGAACAAAGTCCGCGCCGGGCTTTTGCGCAGCGGCGTCACAACAGATTCTCCTCTTTGGCCCATAAGGATCCGGCCTGAGGCCGCCAAGATTCGGTTGAACCACCGCCTCCTTCGGGGAATAATAGGAGTATGGATGACAGGGTTGCCGCTGCGCTCGAACGGGCGGGGCCGGCGATGTGATTGGACAGCAGTTTGACATGATGGCAGGTGGAAAGGCGATAAGATGTACATTGCGTCGCAGTTTTCCGTGTTCATGGTCAATAAGCCGGGTGTGCTGGCGCAGGCGCTGGCGGAGTTCGCGAAGATCAAGGTGAACATCGTGGCGATCACCATGATGGACTCGGCCGAGCACGGCGTCATGCGGGTGGTGTTCGAGGAGCCGCAGAAAGCCCGCGATATATTGTCCCGGCTGAATATGCCTTACAGCGAGACGGAGGTTCTGTGCGTGAACCTGGCCAACAAGGCCGGAGCGCTGGCCACCGTCGCCGAGAAGCTCGCCATCGGCCACGTCAACATTTCCTATGCCTACTGCACGGCCGGCGCCGAAGGCGGGCGAACGACGGGGGTCCTGAAGGTCTCCGACGTCAAAAAGGCGATGAAGCTGCTGGAGGATCACAACAAAGAGAGCCACGATCAGGCCCCCGTGCGACGATCCAAGTCGGCCCGCCGCTGATTATCGGTCCTCCCGGACGACTTCTGCACCTCGCCGCTTGGCCATACCTCTTTTTGCAGGTATATTTTGGATTCCGCTGAAGAACCCATGACCACAGCCCAATCACCCCCATTTTCGCGGCCGAAAACGAGGGTAGAAAAAGCCAAAATGGTACTTTTTCAGCGGAATCTATTTTGGTAAAGTGACCTGGCGCGTGCAGCCAGGTCGTGGAGAGAAGCGTCGCAGGCACATTCAGCGGAGGAGAGGAGTACCCCAGCTGCAGAACATCGCGAAGAGAGTGTCTGCGCGCCCGCCCCGGCCGGCGGGAATCACTGGGTGTCTGAAGGTGCACGGCAGCACCCTGGGAGGAGGAGAAGCGGATGAAGAGCGTAGGCAATCTACGTGCAGAGCGCCAGACCCGCGGAACGACCGATAAATACAAGGGGCGGGAATCTGGTCTTGCGCTATGGCTTCTCCTGGCGTTCGGCGCTTGCCCGCTGCAGGGGCAGTCCCAGGTGGACGTGAACACGCCGGAAGGACGCGTGGCCTGCGTCGAGCAGCTTACCGCCGAGAACGAAGCGGCCAAGGCGGAGGCGGAGCTCTGGGCGACCCAGCACGACATGCCCGTCTACGACGACGACGGATACCAAACCCGCGAGCTGATGGGAGTCCTGGATGGCAGACCTCTCTACTACACGACAGAGAACGTGCGGTCGGCGATCTCGCTGGCGACGGACCGCGTCAGAGAAGCGCCGCTGTGGGACCTGACGGGCAAGGGATGGGCCGTCGGAGTCTGGGACGCGGCCGGGGTCCGCGCCACGCATCAGGAGTTCGTCGGGCCGGACGGCCAGTCGAGAGTCAAGGTCAGAGACTCGTTTTACACATCCTCCCACTCCACGCACGTCGCCGGGACGATCGCCGCGGC
>JBDKUU010001081.1:0-4020 GCA_039679525.1 Phycisphaerales bacterium
CCCAGACGAAGGATACGCGTGACACTTTTGTCGCAACAAGGTATATCGGATTGAACTTTCGCCTGTTATGTGGTATATAGAGACACCAAAGAGACATCGTTAATTTGAAGGCCACAACATGCGATACGAGTATCTGCATCCGCGGGATGAGCTGGTGCTCACCATGCAGCGGATCTACCGATATAAGATGACCACGACCTCCGGCGGCAACCTGTCGATTCTCGACGAGAACGGGGACATGTGGATCACGCCGACCGGGGTCGACAAGGGGACCCTCACGCCGAACGACATCGTCTGCGTGCGGGCGGACGGCCGGATCGAGGGGCGGCATAAGCCGTCCTCGGAGTACCCGTTCCACAAAGCGATCTACGCCGCCCGGCGGGACCTGCGGGCCGTGGTCCACGCGCACCCGATGGCTCTGGTGGCGTTCAGCATCGCCCATAAAGTCCCCGACACGCGGCTCTTTCACCAGGCCTGGCGGTCCAACGGCGCGGTGGCGTTCGCCCCATACGGCACGCCGGGCAGCGAGGATCTCGGCGTCAAGATCGCCCAGAAGTTCGAGGAGGGCTTCGACAGCGTGATCCTCGAGAACCACGGCGTCTGCTGTGGCGGCACGACCCTGCAGGAGGCGTTCCAAAAGTTCGAGACGCTCGAAGTCTGCTGCAAGATCCTGATCAAGGCCCACGCGCTCGGCGAGCCGAAGTTCCTGACGGATCAGCAGCTTCAGCTCCAGAGCAAGAGCGACGTCCCGATCGACTCGTTCGAATACGACCCGACCATGATGACCATTCGGGAGAAGGACCTGCGGAACCAGATCTGCAAGTTCGTCGAGCGGGGCTATCGCCAGGGTCTCCTGACCACGACCACCGGCACGTTCTCGGCCCGGATCGACAGCGAGAAATTCCTGATTACGCCGTACCCGCTGGACCGCCACTCGGTGCTGCCCGAGGATCTGGTCATGATCCGCAAGGGCAAGAAGGAGTTCGGCAAGCATCCGAGCCGGGCGGTCCTCTCCCATAGGGCCCTCTACGATGCCCGTCCGGAGGTCGGGGCCATCATCAACGCCTGCCCGGTCAACGCCATGGCGTTCAGCGTTTGCCACCGCGCGATCGACACCTACACGATTCCCGAGAGCTATGTTTTCGTCCGCGAGGTGGGCCTGCTGCCGTTCGAGGCCGTATTCAACGATTTCCCGGCCGTGAACGCCACGCTGGCCCTCCAGAGTCCCGCCGCGGTGCTCTGCAACAACGGCGTGCTCGTGGTCGGCGAGAGCGTCCTGTCGGCCTTCGACAAGCTCGAGGTCCTCGAACATTCGGCCGAGGCTGTGCTCGACGCCCAGCCCATCGGGGGCCACGTGGCCATGTCCCAGAAGATCATCGACGATCTGATTGAGGCCTTCCACCTGGAGAAGCCGGCTCCGAAACCCGCCGGTCCGCGTCCCCCCCGCACGCGAAGCCGCTCGCGATAGGCCGCTCCGCCCTCAGGGTGTGCGAAAAGTCCGGGTCGTTCGGCTGCCGTTGTTCGTCCAGCCAATCAAGGCAAACCGAACGAAAGGATCGGTGGGAAAAGGGGACATTCTACTTTTCCACCAAGCATCACGCGTCACTCGAATCGAGCCGGGATCGTTGACCAAAAAGTAGAATGTCCCCTTTTTTCCACAGACAGTAAGAACACCCGCCTCCAACGACACGAGGCGCAACTGCGGACGTGCACCCCCTTTGCGGCAAACGCAACCTTCATAGCTTGCCGGAGCAATAATCGGCCGGTAGAATCCGTCTTTCTGTTGCGGGGGGATCGGTGCGTAAGGGTGAGGTCCTGGCACGGCGTCCGGCGTGCGGGGCCCGGGTTCGAGGTTCTGAAAGGAGCAGCACGATGTTGTCACGCTTGTCAGCGCTCGCAATCGGCATTTTGTTGATCTCGGCCGTCACGGCGTTTGGGGCCGAGCCATTGGCGACCATCACCGTCGATGCGGGGTCTTATGTTCGCACGGACACGCCTGTCTCGATTTCGCTGGCGACGGTGCCGCAGGCAGTGCAGGGACTGCCTCTTTCGCTGCAGGAAGTTCGGGGCGCCGACCGCGTGACGATCCCCGCTCAGGTCGAGCAGGGCTGGACGCCGAAGCTGCACTGGATCATCGCAGGGACTTTGCCGGCCGGCCAGACGCGGACCTATGAGCTGGTCGCAGGCGCGGCCAGGGCCGAGCGGATGGTCAAAGCCACTCAGGACGACAAGGTCCTGGAGATCAGCGTGGGCGACGCCAAGGTGCTGCAATACCATCATGCGGCATCGCCGGCTCCCAAGGGCGTCGCCAAGGTCCCGGACGCCAAGCTGCCGCTGTACGATCACAGCGCGTTCATCCATCCCCTGTGGTCGCCCAAAGGCAACGTGCTGACCGACATTAATCCGCCGGACCACCTTCATCACATGGGCATCTGGATGCCGTGGACGCACACGAACTACGAGGGCAAGATGGTCGATTTCTGGAACGTCTGCGACGGCACAGGGACCGTTCGCTTCTCGAAGTTCCTCTCTACGACCACCGGCGCGGTCTACGGCGGCTGGCAATCGGAGCAGGACCACGTCGCCCTCAAGACCTCCAAGGGCGAGCAGACGATCCTCAAGGAAGTCTGGGACGTCCGCGTGTACAACGTGGGCGGGCCGCAGAAGTATTGGCTGGTCGATTTCCAATCCACGCAGCGTTGCGTGGCCGAGCAGCCTCTGATCCAGGACGAGTACCGCTACGGCGGTCTTGGCTTCCGCGCGACCCGGCAGTGGAAAGGTCCGGAGGCCGACTACCTGACCAGCGAGGGCAAGAACCGCGCGGACGGCAACGGCACGCGGGCTCGCTGGTGCGACAGCTTCGGCCGGATCGGCGACGACTGGGAGGGCGTCACCTTCTTCAGCAATCCGAAAAACTTCCGGCACCCCGAGCCCATGCGGCTGTGGCCCGAGCCGACCAATTACCTGTTCTTCAACTTCTGCCCGTCCGTGGCGGGTCCGTGGGAGATGAAGCCCGGCGAGGATCACGTGTTCCGCTATCGCTGGTACGTGCACGAGGGCAAGTCCGACGTCAACGAGATCGAGCGGATCTGGCGCGACTACGCGGAGCCGCCGCAGGTGAAAGTCGAATTCAAGAAGCCCGCGAACGCGGTCACGCTCTTCGACGGCAAGGACTTCGCCCAGTTCCAGAGGCAGGGCGGCGGCGAGATCGGCTGGAAGATCGCCGACGGCGCGATGCAGGTCGTGCCCAAGTCCGGCAGCATCATGACCAAGCAGAATTTCAAGGACTTCATGATGCACGCGGAGTTCAAGACGCCCGTGCTGCCCGACAACGTGAAGGGCCAGGGCCGGGGCAACAGCGGCATCTACATCCAGCAGCGGTATGAATTGCAGATCCTCGACTCCTTCGGCCTGGCGCCCAAGAACAACGAGTGCGGCAGCATCTACACACAAAGGGCCCCGGACCAGAACGTCTGCGCCAAGCCCGGCGAGTGGCAGAGCTACGATATCTTGTTCCACGCGGCCCGGTATGGCGAAAAGGACGGCAAGCCCGCGAAGGTGCAGAACGCCCGGATCACGGTGTTCCAGAACGGCGTGCTGATCCACAACGACGTGGAGGTCCCGAACAAGACCGGGGCCGGCCAGCCGGAAGGCCCCGATCCGCGTCCCATCCTGCTCCAGGACCACGACAACGCGGTCAGCTTCCGCAACCTCTGGATAGTGCCCTTGGATTGATGAGGGATGATTGATTATTGATGATTGAGGGAGGCTGCCGTGCACGAGCCGTGGTGGATTTCGACTGTTCTTCTGAGTGGCTTGTGTGCGTCTGCTTCGCAGGCGCAGGATACGTCCTGGCGAACGGAAGCTGACGCTCGAATCAGGGAGATCCGCCAGCGGCCGGTGCAGATTCGCGTTGTCGACGAGCAGGGCAAACCGGCGGCCGGCGTGACTATGGAGGTTCGACAGACCCGCAGGGCCTTCCCCTTCGGGGCCGCGATCGGCCGGGCGATCGTGCGGAAC
>JBDKUU010001082.1:0-6677 GCA_039679525.1 Phycisphaerales bacterium
GACTCTGCAAGAGCATGGGCAGGGGGCCCGGCTCATCTGGGCCGCGACGACCCCGGTCCGCAAACGCGGAGCCCTGGCGGAACTGGACGGGTCTACAGAGACTGTCAAAGAGCGGAACCGAATCGCCGCGGAATTCGTCGCCCAGGCGGGTCTGCCGACGGACAATCTGTTCGACCTGAGTATCGATCACCCGGAGTACTACTCGGAAGACGGAGTTCACCACAGCGCTGAAGGCCGAGCTGCTCAGGCCAAGCAGGTCGCCCAGAGCATCGCGGAGCGTTTGTAGTGACGCCGCAAGGCGTTATCTTCACCTCTTCGCAGGCGGAGGACCGGCCTGTGTTCTGAACCGATCCTCGCAGCTCTGCCACAACGTCGATAGTTCTCGGACTTTGTCCGGATGCCGATCCGCGAGGTTCTTCTGTTCGCAGCGATCGGTCTTGAGATCGTACAGCTCCCAGGGGCCGTCCTTCCCCTTTGCCACCAGCTTCCAGTCGCCGACCCGGATGGCGCGGTTGTCCAGGTGATGGAAATAGATGAATTCGTGGTCGACCGTGCCATCCCTGGCGAACGCCGGCACGAGACTCCTGCCGGGCAGAGGAGGTGCGTCGGAGATGGGACGCGGAGTGGCTCCTGCGACATCGAGAACCGTCGGCAGGATGTCGACGAAGTGGCAGGGATTGTGACGAAGCTCGCCCTTCGCGGCGATTTCGGCGGGCCAGTGGACGA
Organism: Phycisphaerales bacterium; assembly: GCA_039679525.1. Classification (GTDB taxonomy): domain Bacteria; phylum Planctomycetota; class Phycisphaerae; order Sedimentisphaerales; family Anaerobacaceae; genus PLanc-01. Next base: position 727 of record JBDKUU010001082.1, read on the forward strand.
TCAATGGCGACGAGATGCCGCCCTCATGAACCCACGATTTGTGCAAGCGAAAGGGAGTGTTCGCCGCGCTCGACCACCCCGGGCCCAGGCACAGGTACGATTTGGCCGAGCCGGGCGGCGCGGCGGGATCGTTCAGGTCGCCGCGAATGATCTGTTCGGCGCTGGCGCCGTTGTCCGAGACGAAGAGAACGAGCGTGTCGTCGAAGACGCCCATGCTCTTGACCTGGTCGAGCACCCGGCCGATCTCGCGGTCCATTCGATCGACCATCGCGGCGTGAATCGCCATCTTGGTCGCCTGGAACCGCTTTTGTTCCTCGGCGAGGTTCGTCCAGGGGACGGCGCGATCCGCCTCGCCGGGCCCGATCTGTTTCGCGAGTTCTTCCTTGGAGAGGTTCCAGCCGGGGACTGTGTCCGCTTCGAGGGGCGGAAGGTCGCAATTGACCATGCCCATGGCGCGGAGCCGCTCCCATCGTCGCCGTCGGATGGCGTCCCACCCCGCGAGATAGCGATCTCTATACCGAGCGATGTCCTCCTGCAATGCGTGAAGCGGGAAGTGCGGCGAAGTGAAGGCGAGGTAGCAGTAGAACGGCTCGCCAGGATGCCCCTTTGCGTGCTCTTTGAGAAAGTTCGCAGCGTATTCAGCGATCGTCGTGGTGACGTAGAAGCCTGACCCTTCGGGTACAGGGGCCAGCTTGCGGTCGTCCAACTCATGGTTTGTCGGATTGAAGAATCGGTCGTGATCGTGCAGAACGTAGGATCGGTCGAACCCGCCGTCGGCAACAACCTTGGGGGCCCCCGTGAGATGCCACTTGCCTGCGTGGTAGCAGCGGTAGCCGAGGGGTTTGAGGTAGTGCGGCACGACGCGGGTCCAGGCGGGCAGCCTGCCTTGCGGCGGGTCCATGCGGACCTGTTGCGGGTAGTAGCCCGTCAGCAGGGACGTTCGGGACGGCCAACATCGACCGGTGGAGTAGCATTGGGAGAACCGCAGTCCGCCGGCCGCGAGCCGGTCGAGATTGGGTGTTTCGATCTCGCCGCCGTAACAGCCGGCGTCGGAGTACCCCATGTCATCGGCTACGATGACCAGGATGTTGGGCCTGCGCCCCCGGGAGGCGACAGTCGGGCTCGCCGGTCCGGCCGAGCCGGCGGAAGCCAGGCTCCTCAAGCCAAGAACGGAGCTCCAGGCCATGGTTTGTCTAAGAAACCCGCGTCTGGTCACATTCGTTGAAGCCATGGCGTTATCCTAACCCCGACGGGCGTTGTGTTCCAGCGAGATTGCCCGAGGCGTAGGGTTTCCTGTGGCAGCCTCTTGGGGGCATCGTTTTGACTACCTCCCCGTTTCGGCAGTCGGCTGCGACGGCCGCAGTGCGGCCAAAGGGCTGCAAAAGTCACAGGCCGGATGTGAGTTAGGCCCTCAATAGGATGGGAGGGAAATCCGCATTTCGTGGAGTTTTTGCGATTGCGGAGGCGCGGACATTCCTCAGGCCTCCAGATATCGGACGCTCCGGCCGCGTGAGAGAACCCCGATGTCCCCGAATTGTCCCTCAATTCGATACAGGTGACATTCCAACGCTACCCCTTGTAATATTTTCAGTTTTTTTTCGACATATGGTATTGAACAAACGGGAAAAAGTGACTATATAGTCAGTCGTGAACGACGTAGTCACACAATCCGTGCTGCCCAATCGCACTCAGAGAAGGGTTTCGAAGACGCGAAATCGCCTGTTGAAGGCGGCCCTGACCACGTTTGCGGCGGTGGGAACCGAGGCGGCGACGATTGACATGATTACGCAACGGGCCGATCTGGGCAAAGGAACGTTCTATCGGCATTTTGCCGATAAGAGCGAAATCGTCAGCGTCCTGATCGAGCAATGTATCGACGATTTGGTGGACGCGATCTCCCAGGCGGCGAGGGAGCCTCACTCCTTGAGGGACGCTCTCGACGGGCTGGTGAACGGGCACATGGAGTTCTTCCTGAGTCATCGGGACGAGTTCATCGTGCTGTTTCAGGGCCGGATGCTGTTGAAATTGGATCGCGGACTTGTGTATGATATCGACAGGCCCTATGAGGGGTACCTGAGCCGTATCGAGGAATTGGTCCTGCCTTTTCTGCCGATACCGGTGGATGGAGTGAAGATCCGGCGGCTGGCCTGTGCCATCGCGGGCTTCGTATCGGGCTTTCTGTCTTTCGCCATGATCACCATGGAGCCCCGGATGGTCCGGGAGAGCATCGAACCCATGAGGGGAGCTTTTCTCGGAGGCGTGGTCGGCTTCATGGAGCGGCCATAAGAGACTTGTCTGTATTGTGTGGCGTTCTGCGAAGGGAGGATCCAACTTTGTTTCGCGGGCGCCGGGTATCAATAGTGAATTGAAGGAAAGGGAATTGACAGATGTCTATGTGCTCTGCAAGTGGAGGCGAAGACTCTTCGTGTCATGGAGAAGCCTCCCTGTGTGCGGCCAAAGACGACGAACCTCCGCTCTTAGCGACTGCACCCAGCGCGACCGAGACCCTCGCTTATCGGTCCTAGAACTGGAACGACTGGCGGTGGCAGATGGCCAATCGTATCCGAACCCCTCAGCAACTGCTCGCGGCGTTCCCCAGCCTGACGGGAAGTCCCGACCTGTCTTCCGTCATGGCCAAGTACCCCATGGCGATCACGCCGTACTACGCCTCCCTGATTCGGTCCGCCGACAGTTGCGACCCCATTTTCCAGATGTGTGTGCCGCAGGCCGAGGAACTGATCGATCCGCCGTTCCTCACGCCCGACCCGCTGGAAGAATGCCATGACATGCCGGTCCCCGGAATGGTGCATCGTTATCCGGACCGTGCCTTGGTCATCGCGACGACCATGTGCTCCACATATTGCCGCCATTGCACGCGCAAACGGATCGCCGGAACGCGGGAGACCAGCATTACCAAGCGGCGTCTGGAGCAGATCGCTGCCTATCTGCGCGAACATCCGCAGATCAGCGACGTGATCGTCTCGGGCGGAGACCCTCTGACGATGAGCACCGAGCACCTGGAGATGGTGCTGTCGACCCTCCGCGCAGTGCCGTCGGTCCAGATCATCCGGATCGGCAGCCGCGTGCCCGTCGTGCTGCCGATGCGCATCACCGACGAACTGTGCCAGATGATTCGCAAGTACCATCCCGTGTGGATCAACACGCACTTCAACCATCCGCAGGAGTTGACGCCGGAGTCGATGGAAGCGTGCAGGCGTCTCGCCGATGCAGGCGTGCCGCTGGGCAACCAGTCGGTTCTGCTTCGCGGGATCAACGACGACCCGCACATCATCGAGCAACTCTGTCGCGGCCTGGTGCGAAACCGAGTGCGGCCGTACTACATGTACCAGTGCGACCTCGTCCGCGGCGTGGAACATTTCCGCACGCCCGTGACCCGGGGCATGGAGATCATGGAGTACCTGCGAGGCCGGCTCAGCGGCCTGGCGATCCCCACGTTCGTGATCGACGCTCCGCATGGCGGCGGCAAGATCCCGGTTCTGCCGAACTACGTGGTCTCCCAGAGCCCGACTCATACGGTTGTGAGGAACTACGAGGGCATGCTCATCGCCTATCCCGAGCCGCACGATCGGTTCAACGGCGCCGAATGCACGGCCCCTAAGGAACAGTCCTCGCCCGGAGTGTGGGAGTTGACCTCGGGAAAGTTCAGCCGCATCCAGCCCAAAGAGAGCGTGCGTCAAGCCAGACGCCGGTCTTGTTGTGCGTCGGATGAGTCGGTGAAGGACTTCTAAGCAATCGGACAGGTTTCAAAGGCAACAATATCACCCGTTCGAAACGGGTGTGGATTGAAATGATGATTATCGGACTTACCTACGATCTCAGGGACGATTATCTCGCCCAGGGTTTCACTGAAGAACAAGTGGCCGAGTTCGACTCGGTGGCGACGGTTTCCGCCATCGAGGGGACCCTCCGATCCCTCGGCTACGCCACCGAGCGCATCGGCAACGGCCTGGCCCTTGCCAAGCAGCTCGCCCTCGGCAAGCGATGGGACCTCGTGTTCAACATTGCCGAGGGTCTGTATGGCCGCAGCCGCGAGGCTCAGGTGCCGTGCCTGCTGGAGATGTACGGGATTCCGTACACCTTCTCCGATCCGCTCGTCTGCGCGTTGACCCTGGACAAGGCCATGACCAAACGGGTGGTCGCTTCCGCGGGTCTGTACACGCCTCGGTTCGGCGTGGTGACGTCGCTGGCCGACGTGGACGCTCTGAAACTGGAGTACCCGCTGTTCGCCAAGCCGCTGGCGGAGGGCACAGGCAAGGGCGTCGACAAGGATTCGAAAGTCGAATCGCTGTCGGCCCTCAAGAAGGTCTGCACCCGCCTGCTGGAGCGGTTTGCCGAGCCGGTCCTGGTCGAAGAGTATCTGCCCGGCCGGGAGTTCACCACCGCGGTTCTGGGAACGGGTCAAAAGGCCCGGATTGTCGGAACGATGGAGTTCTCCATCCGCCCGAACGCCCCGGCCCAGGACTACTCCTACGAGGTCAAAGAGACCTGCGAGCAGTGCGTGGACTACTTCCCGATGCCCAAGGGCGACCTCCGCAATCAGGTGGAAGCCCTGGCCCTGGGAGCGTTCCGTGTGCTCGAATGCCGCGACACCGGGCGGATCGACATCCGCCTGGACGCCAAAGGCCGTCCGGCGTTCATCGAGATCAATCCTCTGCCCGGCCTGCACCCGAGCCATTCGGATCTTCCGATGATCGCGACGCAGGAGGGTATTGGCTACGAAGAGCTGATTCGCACCATCGTTCAGAGCGCCCTCGCCCGACAGGAGTCTGTGCTGTGCCGCAGCGGAAAACGAGCGTCCTGATCCTCCACAACGAACCGAAGCCGGCCGGTCGCGGCGGGGCTTATGCGGAGAGCGAGGCGGGGGTCCTGGTCGAAGCCCAGGTCGTCAGCCAGGCTCTGCACAAGCTGAACATTCCGCATCGAACGGTGGGAGTGCGCCGGTTCGAAGACCTGCCCGCCGTGCTGTCGGCGGCGGATGAGCCCGTCGTGTTCAACCTCGTCGAGGGCTTCTGGTCGGACGCGGGACAGGAGAACCTGGTCCCGACCGTCATCACCAGCTTCGGCAAGGCCTGCACGGGCAACAGCTCGCAAGCCCTGCTGCTGACGCTCGACAAATGGGAGTGCAAGACTCTCCTGATGGCCGCGGGTCTGCCCACGCCCAACGGAATGATCGTCCGCCCGGGACAATCGATTCCCACGAAAAGTCTCTTCGAAGGTCCCTACATCGTCAAGCCCGTGGGGACCGACGCCAGCGAAGGGATTGACAAGACCAGCATCATCCAGAGATCCGGCAAGGCCCTGGTCGACGCGGTGAAGCGGATTCACGACCGAATGTCCCAACCGGCCCTGATCGAGCAGTACAACGAAGGCCGCGAGCTGAACATCTCCGTGATCAGCCGCAAGGGCGAGCTGGAGGTCATGCCTCTGGCCGAGATCGACTTCAGCGCCTTCGAGGCCGGCCGGCCTCGCATCGTGGGTTACGAGGCCAAGTGGCTGGCGGACAGCTTCGAGTTCAACCACACGCCGCGAATCATCCCGGCCCCCTTGCCCAAACGGCTGGCCGAACAGGTCCGCGAGTTGGCGAAGGCGGCATGCCGGACGCTGCATTGCTTCGAGTACTGCCGGGTCGACTTCCGCCTGGACAAGGCGAATCGGCCGTACGTCCTGGAAGTCAACGCCAATCCCGACATTTCCCCGGACGCCGGCTTTGCCGCCGCGATCGATGCGGCCGGGATCTCCTACAAGGCCTTCGTCAAACTGATCATCGACAACGCGATCGCGAGAAAACGGAAGACGGAGGACAGAGGACAGAGGACGGCGAAAGCGTCGTCTGCCTTGCAGCGTCTGTCGTCCGGCATCGACGTGCGATGGTGCCGGCCGGAAGACCGGCAGACCGTACTGTCGTTTCTATCGGACACGGGTTTCTTCCG
>JBDKUU010001083.1:0-9445 GCA_039679525.1 Phycisphaerales bacterium
CCCCTCGATTGCGTCGACCTCGACGTAGAGGCTCCTGGATGGAGAGGCGTTCAGGTAGAGCAGCTCCGGCTGCATGTATCTCGCGTTGATCGGCGTACGTGCGCAACCGCACGCGAAGAAGGCCACAAGGGGGGACAAAACGAAGGCGAGCCTTCGAGTGTCATCGCGGATTCGAGCGATAGGGTTCGTTCCTGACGGACGCGGCGTCAACCGTACTTCCATGATTTGTCCTTTCCTCTTGGCGACTCTCTTCTCCAACGCTGGCGAAATCCTATCTGTGAAACGGCCCTGGGACAAGCCTCTTCTACTGCATGGCCGGTTTCCTCCGAATGGGCAGAGGATGGAATGGACTGATCCGGAATTCGCAGCCCTGGTGTAAAGCGCCGCCGTGCGGCGGGGCGGCGAAAGTTTTTCGCATTGGAGCCACCAGCATAAGGCGTGCTGCGCACACCCGAAAACGAGATCTTCGCTCGCGTATTGTGCGGTAATCGGGGGACATTATACGTTCTTTTCAATGACTCATTCTGGGCAGGCCGAACGGGGAATGGCGGGAATACTGGGGCCCTGCGGGTCCTTTGTTTGGGGGGGGGGAAAATACCATGCTGGAGGCCCAAAGCGGTAAACTTCCCCTGCACGACCGCCTCGGGCGTGCCTTCCCTGCGGTGGTGTGCACGGCACACCCTGCGGGACGGCTCGACTGCCATTGTGGCAGCGTTCTGGGGGACATTGGGATAGGGTTCAACGCCGGCTGCGCATCGCCGGCCGTAAACCCTTGTACGGCAAGGGACTGCCGTCGCTTCCGCCGGGGTGCAAAAGAGTCTTGTGGTGGCACGGGGTTTGCTGAACTGAGAACGGTACCTGTCTGTATGATCGGTACGCAATGCGAGATGTATCGTTCAACAGTAACTGATTCATTCGGAGGCTCCTCATGGCGAGTGTTGCTCAGATCGAGGCCAATCGTTCGAACGCGCAGAAGTCCACCGGGCCGCGGACGGTTCAAGGGAAGGCGACCGCGTCGCACAATGCCGTCAAACATGGGCTCTTGGCCGAGCAGGTGGTCATTCATGGAGAAGATCCGGCCGAGTTCGATCTCTACCGCGAGGGGATGCTCGCGGAGCTGGCTCCGGAGGGGGCTGTGGAGATGATGCTGGCTGAGCGGGCCGTGAGTCTGGCCTGGCGGCTTCGGCGGGCCGAGCGGCTGCAAAGCGCCGTTTTCGCCACGGTCTACCGCGAGAACGCCAACGATGTGGTGCTCTGGCCCAAGCATGGGCTGCCGATCGAGCCGCGACCCGACGAGGAGGAGGTGATCCTGGGGCAGGTGGTGATGACGGACTTCGCCCGCGCCCAGGTGATCGATCGGCTGCTGGTGCACGAGCGGCGGATCGAGAGCAGCCTGTACCGCACGATGGCCGAGCTACGCAAAGAGCGGGAGGCACGCACGGCGGCGGCCGATGCGGAGCAAGTCCTGCGTTCGGAACCAGGACCCGGCGGAAAGCCAAGAAAGGTTGCCACAGAGGTCACAGAGGGACACAGAGAAGAGCAAGAGGGTGAAGGGAAGAACGCCGCGATTTGTGAGGCGCTCGTCTGTTCGCCCGGTTCTTGCCCTGCTGGCTCTGTGCCCTCTGTGTTCTCTGTGGCAAAAACTCCCCTCCTGGCCTTGGATTCGCAGAGCGGCTTTGCGGCGGATCGGGAGGTCGTGGCCGGGGCGGAATTGGGTTCGTTTGGCGAAAACGGGGAAGAGGGAGTTTCAAGTTTGAAGTGTCAAGTTTCAAGTGGGAAGGGACCGGTTTGTGGCGATGGCTTCGACTTCACACTTGAAACTTCACACTTGAAACTTCTTGAAGAGAAGATAACGCCTTGCGGCGTCACTACGAACGACGAGGGATGCGCGACGGAAGCGGCGTCCGGGGCTGCGGCCGAAACGCTTGACGCTTTCCCCTTCGCGCTTCACGAGTCCGCGTGCGAAACGAACCCAATTCCGGGAGGCGGGGCGTGACCAACTCGTCCGACGCAGCCCAACCTCGGGGCCGGACGAGTTTTGTGTTTTCGCTGTGCGGCGGCTCTGCTATCATGTCCTCGTTTGTGGAAGACCCTCGGCCCGACGCGACACCGGCGGGCCGGGCGGACGATCGGTCACCTCAGGGAAAGGGAACGGGGCCATGAAGAAAGCAGTGATTGGACTGGCGATATCGGCATTGGCGTTGTCCGGTTGCTCGAGCAACAAGGAGAAAGCGATGAAGCACGATCGGTTCGACGGCAAGGTCCGCAAGCTCGTGGCGAAGATGACCCCCGAAGAGAAGGTCGGCCAGATGACGCAGATCACGCTGGAGCAGTTCGCCAAGAGCGGCCAGGACGGGTACCTGATCCTCGACGAGGCGAAGCTTCGCGACGGCATCATCAACCACCATCTCGGCTCGATCCTCAACTGCGGCGGACAGGCCCGCAGCGTGAAGAACTGGCAGGAGATGATCACGCAGATGCAGGACATCGCGACGAAGGAGACCCGCCTGGGCATCCCGATCATTTACGGCATCGACACGATCCACGGGGCCAACTACGTGCTCGAAGCGACCATCTTCCCGCAGAATATCGCGATGGCCGCCACGGGCAATCTCGCCCTGATGGAGAAGAACGGCGAGATCTCCGCCCTCGAGACCCGGGCCGCGGGCATCCCGTGGAATTTCGGACCCGTTCTCGACCTGGCCCGCCAGCCGATGTGGCCCCGCGTGTTCGAGACCTTCGGCGAAGACCCGTACATCGCCTCGGTCATGGGGACCGCCTACATCCGCGGCCAGCAGGGCGACGACATCTCCAGCCCGGTCAAGGTCGCGGTCTGCATGAAGCACTATCTGGGCTATAGCTGGCCGCAGTCGGGTCGCGACCGCACGCCGGCCTATATCCCCGAGACGCAGTTGCGGCAGTGGTTCGTTCCGTCGTTCGCCGCCGCGGTCAAAGCCGGCGCCGTCACCTGCATGGCCAACTCCTCCGAGATCAATGGCGTCCCGGTCCATTCGAGCTCGTTCTACCTCAAGACGCTGCTCCGCGACGAGCTGGGCTTCGACGGGTTCGTCGTCAGCGACTGGGCCGACATCGAGAACCTCTACACCCGCGAGAAGGTCGCCAAGGACCGTCGCGAGGCGGTGAAGATGGCCGTGATGGCCGGCGTCGATATGAGCATGGTGCCGTTCGACTACAGCTTCTACGATACGCTGCTTGAGCTCGTCAATGACGGCGAGGTGCCGATGAAGCGGATCGACGAGGCGGTCACCGACATCCTCCGCGTCAAGTACATGCTGGGACTGTTCGATAAGCCGTACCCGACGAAGAACCTGGCGGGCAGCGTCGGATCGGAAGCCTCGGCGAAGGTGAACCTCCAGGCGGCTCAGGAAGCCATGACCCTGCTCAAGAACGACGGCCTGCTGCCTTTGGCCAAGGATAAGAAGGTGCTCGTCACCGGGCCCGCCGCCAACAAACTCTCGGTCCTCAACAGCGGCTGGACCTTCACCTGGCAGGGCGACAAGGAGGAACTATATCCGCAGGAAAAGAACACGATTCTCGAAGCGATCCAGGCCAAGGTCGGCCGGGGCAACGCCGTCGCCGTCGACGCCGTGACGTTCGACAAGGAGATCGACATCGCCAAGGCGGTCGAGGCCGCAGCGGGCGTGGACGCGATCGTTGTTTGCATCGGCGAGCCGCCATACTGCGAGACGCCGGGCAACATCGACGACCTGACGATGAGCGAGCCGCAGTTGAACCTGGTCAAGGCCCTGGCCAAGACGGGCAAGCCCATCGTGCTCGTGCTTGTCGAAGGCCGGCCCCGCGTGATTCGTACGATCGTGGACGACGCCAGGGCGATCCTGATGGCCTATCTGCCGGGCCTGGAAGGCGGCCAGGCGGTCGCCGACGTCCTCTTCGGCGACGTCAACCCCAGCGGCAAGCTGCCTCTGACCTATCCGAAGTACCCGGGCGGCTTCGTGTGGTACGACCACAAGAACAGCGAAATCCAGGGCGGCAACAAGTACGATCCGCAATGGCCGTTCGGGTTCGGCCTGTCCTATTCGAAGATCACCTATCGCGGCTTGAAGGTCGACGTGAGCGAGATGGCGCCCGCCGACACGCTGACCGCGACGGTGGAAGTGACGAACGAGAGCGATCGGCCGGCGAAGGAGATCGTGCAGCTTTACCTGTCCGACGTGGTCGCCAGCGTGACACCGCCGGTGCGGGTCCTCAAGGGCTTCCAGAAGGTGAGCCTCGCCCCGAAGGCGACGCAGACTGTGAAGTTCGCGGTCGGCTGGGACGATCTGTCGTTTATCGGCCGGGACAACAAGCCGGTGGTCGAGCCAGGCGAGTTCAACGTCCAGATCGGCGGCATGTCCGTCAGCTTCAGCGCCGTGGAGGGCAAGAAGTAGCGGTGGGGCGGCATCGACCGCCACTCAACGACACAATCTGAAATGCCACGACAGGCCGGGAGTCGTGCGACTTTCGGCCTGTTCCTTATGGTGTGTCGCGATGTAGGGTGTGCCATGCACACCGTTCTCTTCATGTCGTCCATGGAATTGGTGTGCACGGCACACCCTACATCGTCGGCTCGATGTCCGCCGGGGGTCACGGACTGTCGAGCAGGAAGCAGCAGATCTCTTTCATGCTGCGGATGTAGAGGCGATCGCCGACCAGGGCCGGATGCGACCAGACTTCCGTGCCCTCGAAAAGCCGCAGGCGGGAGATCGGCGTGAACTTCTCGCGGGCGGCCTTCAACAGGATCAGCTCGCCCTTGACAGTGACCGCCAGGATGCGGTCGTTCCCTGCGACAAGGGCTGTGTAGTCGTTGAACGCGCCGCCGCCGTCGGCGCTGTAGAGCGTGTTGAGATTGTCGTTGAGGTCCAAGCAATGAAGGCCACGGAAACAGCCGAAGACCAGGCCGTCGATCGCCACCGGCGTCGACGTGTCCGGGGCGAGCTTACGGTTCTGGGCGACGGGGATCGGATTGATCTTGCCGCCGGCATTGAAGTCGTAGAGTCGGGCGCCGTTGTTCTCCGTGGCGACCAGGAGCCGGCCGTCGACGTTGACCGGCGTCGGGACATTGAAATCCCCCTTCTTCGGGGGCAGGAGCGTCCAGAGACGGTTGCCCGTGTTCGGGTCCCAGCCGGCCAGCGACGTGGCGTCGTGCCCGACGATCTGGCGGAGGCCGCCGAAAGTGCCGAGAATCAGCGACCCGTAGCCGGCCGGCTCGCCGGGCGTTTGCCAGATTGTCTCGCCTGTGTAGAGGCCCAGCGCGGCCAGCGAGGCGTCGGACGCTCCGGGATTGACGATGAGCATGTCGTCGACGACCAGCGGCGTCGAGCACATCCCCCATCTCGGCAGCTTGGCGTTGAACTCCTTGACGATGTTTCGCCGCCAGACCATGCGGCTGCCCTCGACGCTGACGCAGTACAGATCGCCGAACGCGCCGAGCAGATAGGCGAAGTTGCCGTGAATGACGGGAGCCGCACGCGGGGCGTTGGTGAACTCCATCTCCTGCGGCGTCGGATAGGCGATCGTCCACTGTTCCTGCCCCGTCTCGGCGTCGAGACACCGCCAGATGTCCTGGTCGTTCTGCTCGCTCTTGTCGGCGACGATCACGTGTCCGGCCGTGGCGGAGACGCCGGACAGACCGCCGCCGGTGAGTTTCCGCTTCCACAGCAGTCTCGGCGTCGCGGGCAGCGTGGTCGGCACATCGGGACTGATTCCGTTGCGATCAGGGCCTCGCCAGTCCGACCATTCCGACGCGGGACTCGGCGAAGGCGACAGCGGTTTCACGATGGCGGGCTGTATCAAGGACACGAATCCCGATTGCGATTCCAAGGCAGCGAGCAGGTGCGGATCGTCCCCGACGGACAGCAGGGCGTCGCGGTTCGCACGCTCGGTCGAGGGGCTCACGCGGGCCGTCGCGAATACGGTGACGAAGGGGCGTGGCGTCGTCTGCCCGACCACTCGGAGCGTTCCTTTCTCAAGGCCTTCGAGATCCTCCAGCAGCGACTGGGCATAGCTCGGTATGACCGCGACATCCGCGTCGCCCTTGGCGACTCTCGCAATCGCCTCGGCGCAATCGTCCACGACTTGCAGCGGCGGCACGGGCGCCACGCCGTTCTCCGCAAGGAGGGCCAAGGCGTCCGCGTGGCGCTCGGCGTCGGAAGGGGGGCCGAACAGGATTCGATGGTCCGCAAGATCGCCGAGCGTCTGGGCCGGGCTCCTGGTTCGCACGACAAAGAGCCCGCAACACTCGGTGTTGCCCCGGCCGTCCGTCAATCGGACCACAGGACGGACCGGCTCATTGACTTCCGCCGCTTCGGATGGCACGGCGGAGGTCTTGCCGACGATCAGATCGATCGTCCCGCCCGAGGCCTGGTATGCCTCGCGAACAGTGCGGCCGTAGGAGATTTCGACGGGACGGCCCATCTTCGCTTCGAGAAAGGCGGCGAGCGGGGCATAGTCGCGGAGCGTGCGATCCTTCAGACAGTCGGCAGCGAGCCGGCTGCACAGAGGATCGGTCACCGCGATACGCAGCGGCTCGGTCTTCTGAATGCCGATGTCTTCGTCGACGCCTCGATAAAGCTGATGCAGCCAGAGTCCCGCGAGGACGAACGGCGCCAGGATCGCGATCCACAGAGCTTTTTTGAGAATCCTCCTCATGGACCAGCGAACTCCACCTGTGATATGGCCCAGTGCGTCCGGCGGCGCGGTCGCGGATCGTTCTGTCGTGACATCCCTGTCGTCATTTCCAGAGCCCCCTGTGTCGCCCGCGACTCCATTCGCAGGCCGGACCAGCATAGCATGTCTCGTCCGATAAGGCAAGCGGCATTCCAGCTTGATCCGGTCCGGAGTTTTTGATACAATAGCTCGATCCGGGGCTTCCCTGTTCGGCGATGGTCGCCGGGTGGGGATTGCCGTGACGGGGAGGACGGAAGGAGGGTGATTGGATGCTCGGTAGGTCTGTTGCGCCGAGGCTGATGTGGGGCTTTTGCCTGTGGCTCGTGATCGCGATGTCGGCGTTGCCGGCCGGGGCGCAGTACGGCGGAGGCTTTGGAACCGCCGAGAGTCCCTATTTGATCTTCACTGCGGAGCAACTGAACGTCCTTACCGCCCAACCCGACGATTGGTCCAAGCATTTCAAGCTGATGGCGGACATCGATCTGAAGGCCTGGGACCCGGCGGAATCCCACGTCATCGGCTCGGTCGATGCGGGCTCGTTCACCGGCGTCTTCGACGGCAACCACAAGACCTTGTCGAACTTCCGACAGGCCTCCGATTTCAGCGGCTATCTGGGCCTGTTCGGGTTGGTCGAAGGCCTGGACGCTCGAATCGAGAATCTGACTCTCGCCGACCCCAATGTGGCAAGCGAAGCGGGTCGGTACGTCGGGGCGTTGGTCGGCTCGTTGTCGGAGGGGACGGTGTCGAACTGTCACGTGCGGGCCGGCGGCGTTTTGGGCATGAGCTTCGTCGGCGGGCTGGCGGGCCGCAACGACGGAGGGACGATCACCGGCTGCACGGCGGATGCCTTTGTGCAGGGCACGTCCCGGATCGGCGGGTTGATTGGACAGTCGTACTTCGGGCGGGTCGAGCGATGCGGGGCGAGAGGCCAAGTGCAGGGCCCCGAGTCGTCCTACTGGGTTGGCGGCCTGATCGGCGAGTGCCGCAATGCCGCCGTGAGCGAGTGCCGGGCTTGCTGCTCGGTTCGCGGAGACCTCTACGTGGGCGGCCTCTTGGGCGAGAATCTCTCGGGCAGCGTCGAGCGTTGCGGCACCGGTGGCGTCGTGCGGGCAGGCACCTATGCCGGCGGGCTGCTGGGTCTCAACAGCGGCGGCACGATCCGCGACTGCTACTCGACGGCCGACGTCAAGGCGACGATCTACGCGGGCGGTCTGGCCGGCTGCAACGGGCCGAGCTGCCACTGCGTCGTCTACACGGCGGGCACGATCGTCCACAGCTACGCCTGCGGCCCGGTCTGGGGCGTCAACTCCGGCGGGCTGGTGGGAATGAACGACAAGAGCTTCACTCAGAACTCGTTCTGGGACGCCGAAGCGACGGGCTGCGCCACGAGCGCCGGCGGCGACGGCAGAACCACCTCGGAAATGGGCCGGTTGTCCATGTACCTGGTCGCCGGATGGGATTTCGTCGCGGAGAAAGCCAACGGAACGCAGGAGATCTGGTATCTGCCCGCCGAGGGAGGCTATCCGCGGCTCGCATGGGAACTCGCGGAAGCGGACTTGAACGCGGACGGCGATGTCGATTTCCGCGACTTCACCCGGCTGGCCGTTCAGTGGCGACAGGCGGGCGTGGGTTTCGACGATCTCGTGAGCATGGCGGGCCTGTGGCTCGTCGGCCGCAAGTGATCCGCGTTGGGAATCATTTCGTCGCTATTGTTCCCCATGTGCATTTGCCTTTTCTCCGTTTTTCTGCATAATACCCAATCTCTCGTCGAAACCGGTGGGCGGCCTTCTCGTGGAGGAGGCTTCGTTCCCGGCCGGACGACGGGAGATGCTTGACAGGGTGTTATGCGGACGTATTTCGATTGTATTGCGTGCTCGGTTCGGCAGGTGCTGGACTCGGTGCGGATGATCTCGGATGACGAGTCGGTGCACGAGCGGGTGATTCGCGAGCTGCTGGGGATGTGGCAGCGAGTGGACATGCGGCAGAGCCCGCCGGCGATGGCGCAGCAGATCCATCGCCTGGTTCGACAGATCACCGGCGTGCGGGACCCGTACCTGGAGGTGAAGAACCGCTACAACGAGTTCGCCCTCGGGTTGTATCCCGAATTGCGGGAGCGGGTCGAGAGATCGCCCGACCCCTTTGAAACGGCGGTGCGGCTCGCCATCGCGGGCAACATCATCGACTTCGGAGTCAACTCCAATATCGAGCAGCACACGGTGCACGAGGCGATCATGCGGTCGCTGACGGAGCCGCTGGACCTCGACGCATTGGCGGCATTGAAGCAGGCCATCGGTCGCGCGAAGGACATCCTGTTTCTCGGAGACAACACGGGCGAGATCGTCCTCGACCGGCTGCTCCTCGAGCGGATGCCGCGAGAGAAGGTGACGTATGTGGTTCGCGGCGGCCCCATTCTCAACGACGCCCTGATGGCGGACGCCGAAGTCGCGGGGCTGACGGACATAGTCGAGGTGATAGACAACGGCTCCGACGCCCCCGGCACGATCCCGGAGACCTGCTCGGAGTCCTTTTGCCGGCGATTCGAAGGGGCCGATCTGATCATCGCGAAAGGCCAGGGCAACTTCGAAACGATGAACGATACGCCAAAGAACGCGTTCTTTCTCCTGCGGCCGAAGTGCGCGGTGCTCGCCAGGCACCTGAACTGCCAGTTGGGCCGGCTCCTGATTCTCCGCAGCGGCAAGGCGGCAGCCCAGGTCCCATGAGTCCTATCTGTCCCATAGGTCCCATCGCCCCGAACCGA
>JBDKUU010001084.1:0-4910 GCA_039679525.1 Phycisphaerales bacterium
CCGGTGTAGTTGTTGTACACGTCCTCGGGCATCGCGACGTCGTAGGTCGTGGTCGTCGTCGGAGCGGGCTCCTGGAGTTCCATGCAGAAGCCGGCGAGCGTACCGTTGCGCCAGATGTCGCCGGAGCCGGTGCTGGCGGTCTTGTTCAGGATGTACACACCGGACGTGGCGTCCCAGCCGTCGTAGCCCGCGCCCCAGAAGAGCGTCACGTCATGGGCGCCGAAGCCGCTGTGAACGACGTCCACCGTGTCGGCCAGGCTCACATGGGCGGCCGCCAAGGGCAGGGCCAGCACGCAGGCCGTCAGAAGAATTCGTCGTGTCGTTCGCTCTCTCATATCACCATACCCCCATGTCGCGGATTGCATCGGCCGCCTGTCGATAGACGTACCCCGAGCGACCCAAAGCAATCGTTGGATGTCAGAACTGCGGGTTCCCTACCGGCCTGCACCCTGATGACTCGATGCGAAACGCGCCCCTGCCATGAAGCGAAATCACCAAGCCACCAACCCAAAACACATGGTGCTCAAAAGAGAAGGAGAGATTGTTGAGCACCCCCCATTGAGAATCAGCCGTCCGTCGGGCGACTGATAAGGGTAGTGTACCCGTTCCGATGGCAAAAATCAAGAAAACGGGCCGCCGCGGAGGGATGCCGGACGGCCTCGCGGCGAAATGGCGGCCCAGCCGTCGCCGACCACGGGATTATCGGAAGACAACGCGGGTTTTCTCTCGCCGACCTGAAGATTTTTTCGTTGCCCTGCGAAACGGATGCCGGCGCCCCCTGACGAGGAACCGAGCCCATTTCGCCCCGATCGAGGTTCCCGATGCGCCCTGTGCAATACTGTGGAGAACATGTGGATAACTTCGCTGTCTCACAGGCATTCTGTGACTTGCAAGGCCGCTGGGGATTCGTCGGGGCCACACCGAGGGATATCCCAGATCGCCCGCGGGGAATTGTCTCCGCGATACGCAGTTCATAACTTATTGTGTTGACATAGCTTACAAGGACAGGCCGGAGAACGAAACCGCAAGGCCCTTGCCGCCGTGCGATCCCGGGGCAAGCTTTGCCCATTACCCCCATTTTATCCATACAAACTCGGAGAAGCGAACGCCTTGGTGGAAAACCGGTTGAGAACTCACAGGGAGAGGCCATCGAGCCCTCGCCGGAGCGGCGGATAACTCATTGATTTGTCATAGATTACGATGAGGCCTCACAAGCCGTGGCGGGACCGGGTCACGCGGGTATAATAGCGGCCGGCCGGGGATGGGCCGTTCGAGGAGAAACCGTGCAGACTCGCACATATCGAATCCTGGTCGCGTTGGCGGTTCTCGCAACAGGGATGGGCTGCGCCAGGCACGCGTCCCGCGCGTCCGTCGCCCAGAGGGCCAAGCCGATTCGGCGGGCGGCGCCGACCCAAGTCGAGTGGGGCCCCGAAGCCGCCGGGCTTCAGTGCCGGCTACGACCCGTCAAACGGGTCTTCCCGGCCGGCGAGAGTCCGGCGTTCAAAGTCGACCTGCGCAATCGCGGCGGCCGGGTCTTCGCATTTGTGAAGACCGACCAGGCTCCGCTGGAGGAGTTCGCCATCGACGGCCGCTGGCGCCCCTGGCCGGACCGCCCGCCGACCGACGGCAAGATCGTCGCCTTCGGCCCGGGCGTCGAGTTCCCCGATCTGCCGCTCACGCTCCCGGCAAACGCTCAATCCGATCTGACGCCCGGCCCGCACGCCGTTCAGGTCGCCTTCTCGTTCGAGGGCGTCGAGGTCGTCAGCAATCCGGTCGAGATCGAGATCGAGATCGTCGGGCGATAGGACCTATGGGACGCATGGGACCTATATGCGACGCCACCGGCCGGCCGGCCGGCAACTGAGACGACTCCACCGGCATCAATCCCAATAGTAGACGAATTGGATGTCGTCGGCGACCTTCAGACTGGCGCCGCGGTCCTCGGCATCGGTCAGTTCCTTCACTGTTCCGCCGGGGCACACCTGAAACCCCCAGTGGCCGGTGAGCGCCGAGCCCCAGGTCAACTCGACAATGCCGTCGCGGGCGAACATCCCGCCCGACGCATCGTTCCACGCGAGAAATGGATATCGGGAAACGAAATCATCCCAGGCCCTTTGCTCCTCATCCGACAGAGGTTTGTCCTGTCTTGGATTCCGGATCACGACGCCCGAGTCGACCAGGCGGGAGAGCTCGTTCGCGAACTCCCGCATCTTGGGATAGCCGACATGAGCAACGAAACGATCTCTGAGGCCCTCATGAAATCCCGGCAACCGGCTGGCGACGCCCCTGTAGGTCGCGATTGCCGCGATGGACACCACCAACGCTCCGAACGTCCAGCATCGATCCTTTCGCTTCACGAGCGACAGGACCGCCTTGGCCAGAAGGATGAGGACTGCTACGAAGCCAATCCCGAACGGAACAATCTCCGCCGGGAAGAGCAGGATATTCAAAGGCATGCACCCTCGACCGCCGGCGTAGTCAATCACGGGCAGCGACGCCAGACAAATGAACACGATGATGGCACATGCTATACTAGCCGTTCTCAGTCGCATAGAACGTCGGTTTCCTCTCACTTCCGGGTCCATCTCACACCACTGCGGCCTCTCGACAGCGAGCTCTTCCGCCTGGACCGATTATACCCCGCAAGCACAGAACAGCAAATCTTGTCGTAGTTCAGGACGACGATTGGCGTGGCGACTGGGCGGCGAATCTGGTATGGTGCTGGTTTCGGCCGGGCAGTCTGGTGGCGGCCGGACCTGATTGGTTTTGGAGACGAGCATGGCGCGAACGAGCCTCAAAGATAGACTGACGAAACGATCGGGCTTTGTCGTTCTGGCGGAGCTGACCGGCGGACCGAGCTTTGGCTTCGATCCGATCGAGAAGTTCCTCAAAGCGTTGAAGGACAACGCGGCCTCGATCCCGGCGGGATTCGATTTGGCCGCGGTCACCCTGCCCCAAAGCCCCGGCGGCGTCGCGAACATCGAGCCGGCCGGCGTGATCGCGGCATTTCAGAGCAAGGGCCTGCTCGACGGGCTGGACGTCGTGCCGCACGTGACCTGCAAGGACATGAACGCCGACGCCATCGTCAGCTCCCTGATGAGCCTGCGGAAGATGGGCGTCGAGAGCGTCCTGGCTCTGACGGGCGACAAGCCGGTCAAGGCCGCGGGCGTCTTCGAGGTCGAGTCGCTCGGCCTCCTGCGTCTGATCCAGAAGATCAATCACGACGCGCTTCTTGGGGCCAAGCCGCAATCGCTTGGGGAGGTCCGGCGGTTCTTCGCAGGGGCCGCCGTCTCGCCCTTCAAGTACACCGAGCCGTCCCAGATGCAGCAGTACTACAAAATGGAGAAAAAGATCGCCTGCGGGGCCCAGTTTCTCATCACGCAGGTCGGCTGGGACTGGCGAAAGTCGCTCGAATTGTTCCGCTATCTCAAGGAGATCGGCTCCAATATCCCTGTGATCGGCAACGTGTACCTGCTGAGCACGCTGACGCCCGCCCCGCGACTGATGCACGACGGCAAGCTGCCCGGCTGCTTCGTCAGCGACGAGCTGCTGGCCAAAGTCCAGTCGGAGAAGGTGGACGACCACATCGAGCGGGCCGCCCAGCAGGTCGCGATGTACAAAGGCCTCGGAGCGGTCGGCGTCGACGTCGGTGGCGTCCCGAATTTCGAGATTCTCTCGAAGATCCTCAAACGAGCGGCGGAGATCGGTTCCGGCTGGCAGCAGTTCAAGGACAATCTCTGCTGGCCCGCGAAGGACCCTTTCTATCTCTACGACGAGTCCGGCAAGCGGGTCCCGCTGATCACGCCCTACGCGGACTTCCATAAGCGATTCTTCGACTTCGCGCACTGGGCCATGCTGGACCCGAAGCACTTCGGCTTCCACGCCTTCAAGAAGACACTCTCGGCCCTCGGCGCCGATTCGGGTAAAGGCGCAATCTACAGCCTCTTCAACAGCACCGAGAAGGGCTTCAAGTACCTGATGTTCGACTGCGAAGAGTGCGGCGACTGCTTCCTGCCCGAGAACTTCGGCCTGTGCACCATGGGCGGCTGCGAGAAGGGCTTGAACAACGCCCCCTGCGGCGACGCCACCGCGGACGGCCACTGCGGCAACAACCTCGACCGCATCTGCACGGGCGAGCGAATCTACGAAGCCGCCGCGTCGGAAGACGGCGAGCGAACGACCGAAGGCAAAGGCCGCCGGCGGCTGCGGACCACGATCAACAAGCCCCGCAACCCGGCCCTGCAGAACACCTCGTCCATCATCAACTACCTGTTCGGGAGAGACCACACGATGAAAAACGCGCTGATCTCCATCGGCGAATCGATCCACGCTTCCATTCCCAAGACCGGCCAGATCATGAAGGACCTGCACGCCCTCGGCAAGGGCGCGTACACGACGCCCAGCCCGCAGCTCGACTACATCCGGGCCCTGATCGAATCGCAGGCCAACGACGGCGCCGATTACATCGCGGTCAACCTCGACGCGTTCGGCGAGCAGGACCCGCAGCAGGCGGTGGACATGATGGTCGAGTACGTGCGGCTCGTGAAGAAATGGGGTCGCGGCGAGCCCGTCTGCATCGACAGCAGCAGCGACGCAGTCCTGACCGCGGGGATCAAGGAGTGGTACAGGACATCCGAGCCCGGAGGTAAGAGCCTACAGCCTGCCGCCTACAGCCTACCGCCTCTCCTCAATTCGATCAAAGTCTACACGATGGACAAGATGATGCCGCTGAAGAAGGACTACGACTTCTCGTTCGTCGGCCTGCTCGTCAGCGAGGAGAAGGCCACCGGTCCCGGCGGGTCGCACTCCGTCGATGAACTCTACGCCTTGGCCAGACAACTGTTTGACGCAGCGATGCGTCACGGCTTCAAGCCCGAGCAGATCTTCTTCGACTCGACCGTCTTTCCGCT
>JBDKUU010001085.1:0-4592 GCA_039679525.1 Phycisphaerales bacterium
ACTTCTTCCAGAGGCGGTCGCCGATGATCTCGCCCTTGAGATCCTTGATGGCGTCGCGAAGCAGGAACGTCTCGGTCTTGCCGCCGTCTTCGAAGGCGATGAAGCTCAGGCCCTCGTTGGGCGAGGTCAGCGGCCCGTTGTCGGCCGGGGTCGTGGACGAGAACCACCGCTCGTCGATGCCGCCGCGTTCGCCGCCGAGAGCGTAGTAGTCATCCGGATGCAGCTTGATTCGCCGGCCGGGCACGCAGAACGATCTCGGCACCCACGTCGGCGTCAGCCGCAAGATTCCCTGCCCCTGCTCCAGGGCCATTTCCGCAATCTTCTTCACAGACATGATCCGATTCCCTTCCTTTCTCGAAGCGATAGGACGCATAGGACAGATGGGACGCATAGGTCCTCTCAGTCCGATCCGTCCCATTTCCGTCACGATTTCACGTTTTCCCATGCACCCTTCTTCGCCGAAGCCAGAACTGCGTCGCAGACATATTGCGTCGCCAAGGCGTCGCGGAACGTCGGCGCTGTCGGTTGCCCCTTGGCCGCGTTCTCCATGAACTCCGCCAACTGGTGGACGAAGCTGTGTTCGTAACCGATGCTCAAGCCGGGCACCCACCAGTGGGACATGTAGGGCATATCGCCGTCGGTGACATGGATCGTCCGCCAGCCGCGCACGAGCGACTCGTCGCGATGGTCAAAGTAGCTGAGTCGATTCAGGTCGTGCAGGTCCCACGCGATCGAGGCGTGCTCGCCGTTGATTTCAAACGTGTAGAGGGCCTTGTGGCCGCGGGCGTAGCGAGTGGACTCGAAGTTGCCCAGCGAGCCGTTCTCGAACCGGCAGAAGAACGTGCAGGCGTCGTCGATGCCCACCGGCGCGACCTTGCCCGTGTCGACGTTCATTCGTTCCTTCACGAACGTCTCGGTCATCGCGCAGACGGAGGAGATGCGCCCGTTCTGCCAGAGGGCCGTATCGATGCAGTGCGCGAGCAGGTCGCCCGTGACGCCGGAGCCGGCCGCCTTGACGTCCAGCCGCCAGGTGGCCATGCCGCCCTGGGGAACCTTGGTCGAGATCGTCCAGTCCTGGAGGAAATTCGCGCGGTAGTGGAAGATTCGGCCCAGCCGGCCGCTGTCGATGAGCTGCTTGGCCATCGCCACGGCGGGGATCCGGCGGTAGTTGAACGACACCATGTTCGGCACGCCGGCCTTCTCGACCGCCTTTACCATCGGCTCGGCCTCGGCGCCCGTCCGCGCCAGCGGCTTCTCGCAGATGATCATCTTGCCCGCCTGGGCGGCCGCGATCGCGAGTTCCGAGTGGTAGTTGTTCGGCACGCAAATGTCCACGATGTCGATGCTCTTGTCGTCCATCACCTTGCGCCAGTCCGTGACGTACGACTCGAAGCCCCATTTGTCGGCGAAGGCCTTCGCTTCTTTCTCCTCCAACCCGCAGATCGTCTTGAGGACGGGCTTGTACGGCACGTCGAAGAAGTTCGTCACCCTGCGGTAGGCGTTGGAGTGGGTGCGGCCCATGAAGCCGTAGCCGATGATGCCGACGTTCAGTTGTTTGGTCATTTCAGTCATTCCTTATTCAAGATCTTGGATTCCCGACGTCACGAAGACGGCGTGCATGTCACACCCTACGCCTTCCACCCGTGGGCGGCACGCACTTTGAGCATCACGTCGAGGATCTCGTTCCACGTCTTCTGCGTTTCGAGCATCGCGTTGGGGAACATGCAGCCGTCCCAGCAGATGTGCTGAATGCCTCGCTTGGACGCGTCCTTGAGCCAGTACCCGGCGCAGCGGACGATGTCGAGCTTGCCCTTGGGATCTTTGGCCGGGCAGTGCTTGCCCGTCTTGTCGTGCGAGCCGGCCCCGTGAACTTCGCCGTCGTTTTGCGCGACGTGGAAGTCGATCGTCCAAGGCCGCAGCTTGTCCACCATCTTTTCGTAGGCGGCGTAAAACTCCTTTTCCGAGTAGCCGGGCTTGAGCAGGGCTGCCTCCGGCTCGTTGTACCCCAGCAGGTACAGGTAGGTGTGGGCCATGTCTGCCTGAAAGCCCAGCGTCTCCGGCATGCCGACCTCTTCCAGGAGGTCGAGCATAGCCTTCCAACTGTGCATGCCGGCCCAGCAGATCTCGCCCTCGGCGGCCAGACGCTCGCCATGATCCGCGGCGATCTTGGCCGCTTCCCGGAACGTCTCGGCGATTCTCGACGTGTTCTTCTTGGGATCTTTGCGCCATTCGGCGACGCCGAACTCCGCGGAATCGATGCGAATCGCGCCATACTTGCGGACGCCGTGCTTGTTGAACACGCCCGCGATATGGCATGCCATCTTCACGGCTTCGAGGAATTTCTTGCGGGCGGTCTCGTCCCGCATCGCCGAGTCGCCGATCGTGCCCGGCCAAACCGGGGCGACCAGCGAGCCGATGTTGAAGCCGCGCTTTTGAACCTGATCGGCGATCTTCCTCAACTGCCCGTCGTTGGCCTTGGGGTCCAAGTGCGGCAGGAAGAGAAAGAAGTCGATGCCGTAGAACTTCTGGCCGTTCACTTCGGCTCGGGCGGTCAACTCGAGCATCCGATCGAGACTGATCGGCGGCTCCTGGCCGGGCCCATCTCCTTTGCCGACCAGACCAGGCCACATCGCATTATGCAGTTTCGGGAGACTATTCGAACTCATCGTTGACTCCTTACCGAGTTGCTGATTTGTGATCGTCGATTCTTCCAATCAAACATCACACATCAAAAATCGCACTTCCCTATGCGGCTGCGTCCCAGCCCTGCTTGATCGTCTTGAATCCGAATTCGTAGCACTCTTCGGGGCTGGCCGAGAGCTCCCGCCAGACGCAGGTGGTCGCCGCCAGCTCGGGCAGACTCGTCCCGAACGCCTCGATGGTCAGCCACTCGTTGTAGCCTGCGGCCCGCAGGGTCTTGATGATCTTCTTGAAGGGGACATGTCCCTTGCCCGGCGTGCCGCGGTCGTTTTCGGAAATGTGGACGTGCCGGATCAGGCTCATGTTTCGTTTGATGCAGCCGACGGGGTCTTTCTCCTCGACGTTGGCGTGGAACGAATCGTACATGATGCCGAGATTCGGGTGGTTCACTTTCGCAGCGTGCGTTGCAGCATCATCGAGGATGTTGAGGAAATAACACTCGAAGCGATTCAGACACTCCAGGGCCAGTTGCAGATTCGCCTGCTTCGCGAAAGCGGCGGCCTTGCGATGGACCTCGACGGCCCGCTCCTGCTCCTCCGCGGTCGGGCCTTTGCCGGTGAAGAACTTCCCGCCCAACGGCTGATACATCGGCCCGCACAGGACCTCGGACCCAAGAGCCGCATTGCAGTCGATCGCCCACTTGAGGTAGTCGACGGCCCCCTGGCGATGCGTTGGATCGGCGCTGATCGGGTTGTGCTCCTCGTCCGGCATCACGGTGCAGGTCGTGCATCGCAGGCCGTTGTCTTTGATCGCCTTGGCGACCTTCTTGTAGTGCGGGACGTCCCCGCCGAACAGCGGCACCTCGACGCCATCGTAGCCCGTGGCCTTGAGCTTGGGCAGGATGCCGAAGTGCTCCTCCGTGACAAAGGGCGTCCACAACAGCAGATTGAATCCGATTTTCATAGAGACCCTCGACAATCATGGGGTAGACGGATAATGCGATAGACGGGGTGATGCACCGATGCGTTTATGCGTGACCGTGCCGTTGCACACAGTCGTAGCCACCATGCCAACGATGAGAAACTCGCCGGAGCCCGCGACCCCGGCGCACGCCCCTTCTACCCCCCTCTACATGCCCTGTCAACGATTTTCTGCCCCTCGCGAAGCTCGGTGTGCGACTACGTTTCGTGGGGGTCAGGCTGCGATTTTGCGGCGTTTGTCCCAGTAGGTCTGCCATAGGCCGCTGGAACGCACCGAGGCCAGAGCCATCATCGCCTCGGCGTTGGGCCTGTCCCAGCGCATGCCCTGGCCCTTGAGCCGACCCGTCAAGGTCTTGCAGAACGCCTCCGTCGGACCCGAGCCGATCTCGTAGCCGGCCGTGCGGAACTGGGGGTATTGCAGCATCTCCTTTCGTGTCGAGAGGAACTGGCTCAGGCCCGCCAACGCCTTGCGTTTACCCGCCGAACGAAGCGTCTTACGCAGGGCCGCGATCCGGACCAGGGCCGGTTCCGGGCCCTCTTCGAGCAGGCAGCCGCAGAGTTCCTTACGCCACTTTTGGCTCTCGACGGTCCCTTGTCCGTAGACCGCCTGGCTGGCGGCGATCACCTGGTCCCGCAGGTGATAGTAATCCAGGATATGGGCGTCGAGCATCGGCAGTTGGATGCGGTACAGACCCCGGATCCACAGGGCGCCGTCGCTGACGCAGTACTTGATGTCCGCCTCGGCCAGGTGCAACTGGCGGGCGATCCGGCGGATCAACTGGCCCAGCTTGGCCGGCGGGCCGCTGATGCCGACGGCGTATTGATGTTCTTTCGAGGGATCGTAAAAGGCCGTGATCTTGAACTCCTTGTAGGCCAGATCGCTGCCTTTGTGCATCGCGCGACGCTTGGGCTGGCCCTTGCGGCGGCGGGCTCGTTTCTTGCGGCGTTTTTGCTTCTCGGCGTCGGTCACCA
>JBDKUU010001086.1:0-2673 GCA_039679525.1 Phycisphaerales bacterium
CCGGAATCGACGCCCGCTTTGCCGGGACCGGGGACTTCGCATAGGCCCTGGAGTAGCAGAAACCGCCCATGGCCAGCAGAAGGTACCACACGAAGATGATCTGTCCGAAATAGGCCACGCCGAGGAACGACACGCAATGACCGATAAGGCATACGAAACCGCACCAGGCAAGATAGGATTCCTTCTTGTCGGTCGAACGAACCGCCACGCGGGCGAACGCCCTTCCCGCGATGATCAACAGGGCGCAGAACAAAATGAGCGTCACGAGCCCGCCGCGAACGCCCTCGAGGACGTATTGGTTCGTGACATCCGCCAAGCCCCGGCCCCAGTGGGAGGTGTCGCGGGTGCCCAGCGCCATCCACTCCGTGAAATGCTTGACCGCCATATCGACCAGATAGTAGCGGTGCCATCCCGTGGAGCCGGACACGACGCTCACCCTGGCCAGCAGATGCCACACCGGAGCCTTCATCACGAGATGGAGGCAGACGATCATGGCCAGAAAACCCCAGGCCGCCGTGCCGGCGCGCTGCCGCCACCGATACGCGATCACCAAGGCCGCCACAACCGCCAAGGTCAGAACGGGCGTGCTCGAATTGGTCCCGAAGATCATGAATGTGCTCGCCGCCACCGCCGACCAGCACAGAAGCTTGTAGCCCTGCTTGGCGTACCCCACGAACAGCGGCACCATGGTGGCCCAGAACAAACCCATCATGATTGCGTGGGGAAACGTCGCCTGACATCGGAAGTTGCCCTCTCGCACGAACGTCCTGACGCGCCCCAGCGCGCCGAAAGGATTGACCCCGCTCGCCCACTCGAGGCCGACGAACGGAGTCATGGCCACCGCACAGACCGCCGCACCGATGCAGGCCGCCTTCATGTCGTCCCACGATCGAATGCTCTGGCGGAAGATCCAGTACAACCCCAGCGAGTTGAGCATCTGGCCGCACTTGTACAGGACGGCCGCCATGCTCGTCCACTGCATGACATAGATGAAGGATCCCACGAGCACCCAGGCCAGGAACACCTTGTCGAACCGGTTCCAGCGAACGGGTATGATCTCTCCTCGCATCCACAGCCGCAGCAGTCCCACCACAATGAGAATGCGAAGCACCTGGAAGTTCAGCTCGCCGACCATGACCGTCTGGTCCGCCGGAACCCAGCAGGCTCCGATCACGTAGGGCAGCAGGAAGTACTTCCGCGGCACGACGAACGTCGCGACACTGAGCACCACGGTAAGGAACAAAGTCAAATTGGTTATCAGGACTTGTTCACCCATCGTTCAACCACACCTTTCCGGAAGTGTCACACAACTGCAGGCCGCGGAGGATCTCCCTGTTCGTCAGTCCCCGCCGACACCCATCTCCTGATCCATGCTGCATTCGCCGATACGGCCTGCGAGCCTGTCCGTGCGACGCACAGCCAGTGTACCAGAAATCTCCGCAATCGCAAACACGAAGACCGCATGACGGACAAGCCGCGACGGCCCTCCCAGGATCATCTCAGGAATCAGCGGGCCGCGTCAACGTCTTGATGACTTTCGCCGGGACCCCCGCGACCACGGCGAAGTCCGGCACGTCCCGCGTCACCACCGCGTTGGCGGCAACCACCGCCCGCTTGCCCACCCGAACGCCCTTGAGAATCGCGCATCCTTCGCCAAGGAACGCGCCGTCGCAGATCTCGACCGGCGCCACGGTCAGCCGGGGGCTTTCCCTGGCGCTGAGCTGCCCGTCATCGAAGCAGTGATCGTGGTCCGTGATGTAGACCCTCCCGCCCATCAGCACGTTGCGACCGATCTTCACGCCGGCCGCCGCTCCACAGTGAAAGTAGAACTGGATCGCCGTGCCGTCGCCGATGATCAGCCGAGGGCCGCCGGCCGTGTCCGGACCGACGGCTTCCAGCCGGGCTCCTTTGCGGATCAGCACGTTGCGTCCGATCGAGATCGCCCGCGGGTTGGTCAGCATGTCGCATCGACCCAGACGGGATCGCCAGCCGAACGAATGAAACCGCCCCCGCCACCTCACGTAGTTCCAAACGGCGATCGTCAGATTGCTCAGTCGCCTCAGGAGCATCCAGCTACCTCCAGAACAGTTGTCTCGCTCGCCGTCTCGATCTCTCGGGGAGCAGCAACAACCCGATGATCGCGCAAGCCATCAGGTCGATGGGCAGCCGCACCAGCCCTTCAATTCGATAGTACGCAGGCGCCTCGGCCCGAACACAGTTGACGAGCCGCCGCTTGGCGACCCGAATCCACCACCGCAGGAGCATCGAACCGCGGAGACGCGATCCGGCGTACGCCGCATTCTTGTGGAGGATCTCCCACTCCCGGCAGGCGGACTTCCACGGGCTGTCCCGGTGAGAGTGATACGCCCTGGCGGAAGGCTGATAGTGGCAGCGGTAGCCCCGCTTCAACGCCTGGCACGTGAACGGACCTTCTTCCCCCCCGGCGGTCGTCTCGTCGTAAGGGTTCGCCTGCCAGACGCTCTTGCGGATCGCCGCACAGGCGTTCGATGCATTCATCCCTTTGCCCGTGTTTTCGACCTCCTGTCGCCCGTCGAGCACGATGGGCTGCTCGCCGAACGTCCGTTTGAGCCGCACGCGTTCGTCCACCGGGGCGTCGGGATAAGGCAATTGCCTGCCGTACACGATGGCCACGTCCGGCACGGCGAACGCCTC
>JBDKUU010001087.1:0-2468 GCA_039679525.1 Phycisphaerales bacterium
GGATTGCGGGATTGCAGCCGATGAAGAGGTTGTTCGCGATCGTGTTGTCCCGCCCGCCGCCGATCATCGCGGCGCGCCCGGCGCGATCGAAGATATTCCCGACGATGGTCGTGCCACAAAAACAATCGTCGAGGTAGACCGCCATCACGTCGACGAAACCGTCCTTGGCGGCTAGCGTGGGGCCGATGTCATGGAAGTAGTTATGCCGGATCACCGTGCCACGCATGGTGAGGTTGCGACCCATATAAATCGCGCCTGCATCGCCGGTCTGGGTGCAGACCCGGTAGATCTCGTTGCAGGCGACCTCGTGATCGTTGCCGCCCATCAGGATCGCGTTGTGCGGGCCGTCGTGGAGCCGATTGTGCAGCGCCTTGTTGCCCACGCCATTAATGCCTATCGCCGGGCGGTAGGTGCGGCACAGACGGCTGTGGTGATGGATGTCACAGTTCTCGACCACATGTCCGCCGGGGGTCAGGGTCGCGCGATCCCCGCCGGTCGCGGAAACACCGCTCTCGCCCAGGTCAAACAAATCGCAGCTCCCGATCCTGTGATTCGTGCCGCCATTGACCTCGATGCCACTGGTGCCGAGGCCGCGCAGGACGCACCCGGCCACCGTGACACCGCTCCCTCCGACGATCTGAATTCCCTCACCCCGGGAGCAGGCCAGGGTCAGTCGCTCCAGCGAGAGATCGCGGGCCTCGTTGACGGTGATCAAGGGGGCTTCGAGCGTCGAAAGGACCGTCTCGCCGGGGCCCGGCAACCAGGCATAGAGTGTGCCGGTCTTACGGTCCAGCCAATACTCGCCGGGTGAGTCCAACTCCTCGATCAGATTCAGGGCATAGAAGCGTTTGCCCGCCTTGTAGCCGTACACGCCGTGAGGCGGCTCGGTGACCAGTGTCTGTGTCGCCGTGTCGACAGAGATCACCTTCTCATACGAATCGGCCCAGTCATAGGTCCAGTAGCCGTGCACCCAGGGTTCGTCAGCCCGGGACCAGCGAGCAAGACGCTCGGGTTCGACCCGGACCCCAAACCTGTCCTTCCCGTCGGATGTCAGAGTGCTCCATTCGTCGCCGTTCGGCCAGCGTGCGAGGGTCTGCGGGACGCCTTCAACGAAAAGCTCCGGCGGTGAAGGGGACGTGCCGATGCCAAAACCCCGGCGACGCAAAGTCCCGAGATCATCACTCAGTTTCACCTCCATGACCCTGCCACGCGCGCTTTCCGGCAGGCGAGGGTCTGTGGAGGGCGCCCAGCCGGTGATGATTCTGCCGCCGAGCAGCCGCGCCCCGGGTTCACCGCGGATGGTGAGGCCGGAGTCGCGATGGTCGAGGGCGAAGGAGACCGTGCGCGGATAGGTTCCCGTGAGAAGAACAATCGTGTGTCTTCCCCCTCCCTCTGTCCGCAATCGATCTCTCGCAGCTTCCAACGACGCAAGCGGTTCTGCCTTCGTTCCCGGGTTCACGTCCGCGCCGGTGGGTCCCACGAACAACTCCATCCCATTTGTCGGCAACACGGCCATCAATAGCAGGATCGGACACAGAGCCGATTTCATAGCGTCTCCTCTTGTCACAATGACGATCTCTTGGCTGTCGATGAATCGACAGCCCTTGCGGATATGATCGGGGCGACACCACGTGCTGTCAACCTTCTCTCCTCAATCGCTTCCCGACGGGTGCGCGACTGTGTTTCGTGGGGGCTGGCTGGCTGCGAAGGCCAAACGCCTGACGCGGGAACTCCTGGAGGCAACGACGGGCCTGTTCACGCCAGACACTGTCCTCGGCTGGTACCGCAAGCTCAGCGCCCAGAAGTATGATGGCAGCGAGAACTGCGAGAATCCAGGTCGGCCGAGAATCTCGCAGGAGATCATCGAGCCGCAGCACGAAGGAAACCAGGGTGAGATCATCTGTATTGAGCGGCTCGGGGGATTGCTGAAATCCTATCATCGCCAAGCCGCGTGACACTCCCCTACCACCTCATCTTCGCTGGCGATTTCGACGGCAACTCTCTGAAATCGCTCGTGTCACGCGCCGATGATTATTTGCACCTTGCGACGGCCTTGTTTGCTTTCTTACTTGTTGAAACCCTCGTGGTTCATGAATTCCCAAATGCGCCCCATCCAGGTATAGCTGCCCGTGCCCGGAGCGGCTTTCCTCTGGAAGCAGTGATTGCGTCCGACGAGCGTGTGGAGATCGGACTGGATTCCCATCCGGCGAAGCTGCTCCCAGCACTTCACCGAATTCATCGCCGCCCAACCGTCCGCATCGCCGTGGATGAACAGGATCGGACAGGTCGCCAGGTCGAACGAGAACTCAGGGACGAGCCTCGCGTCGTCCTCGTTGCCGCCCTTCGCATTGGGGGCTTCTGCGCCGTCCGTGAGCGCGTACGCCGGATAGATCGCAACCGCCCACTGCAGATTGCAGGGGATCTTGTCAAGGTCGTCGATCGGCCAATAGGAACGACGCTGCGAGCTG
>JBDKUU010001088.1:0-3989 GCA_039679525.1 Phycisphaerales bacterium
GTTCCGCAAGGGCAGGATCGACTTCCAGCAGGCGGTGCAGGCGGGCAACCTGTTCGCCTCGCTCTATATCAAGGCCCCGCTGGGCGACCGGTATGGCAACTTCCGGCCCTACCCCAAGATGCTCCAGGTCCTCCGGGCCCCCGGCGGGTTCGAGAGCATGGACGCACTGAGAAAGGCATTGGACTAGATCACAACGGTGTGCACGGCACACCCTACGAACAGGGAGGACATCGACGTGGCAGCAAAGAAGGCAACGCCCGCTTGGCAGGACAAGGTGATCAATGCCGCCCAGATCGGCGGAATCGAGACCTCGGTGCTCGATAACGGCCCGGGCAAGGGCACGCGAATCGCCTGGGTGAACACGGGCTCGGGTCTGCGGTACCGCGTCGTGATCGACCGCGGGCTGGACATCGTCGACGCCTTCCACAATCAGCACAGCCTAGCCTGGCTCAGCCACGGCGGGGTCACCGCGGTGCGGCCGGACGCCAACAAAGGGATCGAATGGCTCTGGACCTTCGCCGGCGGCCTGCTCACGACGTGCGGACTCACGCACGCCGGCGGTCCCGAGAACGACCAGTTCGGCGAACGCGGCCTGCACGGGCGGGCCAGCAACCTCCCGGCCCAACTGGAGTCGATCAGCCAGCCGGACCTCGCGACGGGCAAGCTCGATATGAGCATCACGGCCGTGATGAAGGAATCGCGGGTCTTTGGGCCGAACCTGGAACTGCGGCGGACGATCTCCAGCACGCTCGGCGAGCCGAAGATCCGCATTCACGACGTCGTGACGAACGTCGTCAACTCGCGGACGCCGCACATGATTCTCTATCACATGAACTACGGCTGGCCCCTCGTGGACAAGGGCACGCAAATCGTCTGGAAAGGTCAGTGGGTGTCCCGCGGTCTGGACATGGACAACGCAATCTTCAACAGCAGCCACGACTTCCGCACCTGCCAGGGTCCCGTCGAACACCATCGCGGCACGGGAGAGGCCTGCGGCTTCATCGACGTCGAGCCCGACGCCAACGGCGCCTGCACGGTCGGCCTGTACAACGAGAAGCTCGGCTTTGCAGTCGCCACGCGGTACAAGAAGAAGCAACTGCCCTCTCTTGCGAACTGGCAGCATTGGGGACCGGGCGAATATGTCACGGGCCTGGAGCCCGGGACGAACCCGCCGATCGGCCAGGGCAAGGCCCGCGAGCTCAAGCAGCTCGTGCACCTCGACCCGGGCAAGAGCCGCACGTACGATCTGGAGGTCAGCGTCCTGACCGGCGAGCAGGACATCCGACGATTTCTGAAGGCGGCAGGCAAGTAGCATGAACGATCACGTTTTTGTCGGGTTCGGGTTCGGGCCGATTCAGGCAGGTCTTTTCGCAAAAGAAGCGTTCGAGAGCGGCAACTTCCGACGAATCGTCGTCGCCGAGATCGATCAGAGACTGGTCGACGCCGTGCGTGCCAATCGCGGGACGTACTATGTCAACGTCGCCCGCAAGGACCGCGTCGAGACGGTCCAGATCGACAACGTCGAGCTTTTCAACCCGACCCGTGATGCCGAGGTCCGCAAGGCCCTGGCCGAGGCCACAGAGATCACGACCTGCCTGCCGTCGGTGGGCTTCTACGATTCGGACAAGCCGGGCACGGTGGCGGCGCTGATCGCCGAGGGCCTCCGGGCCCGCACTTCCGACGCCACGATCGTCTA
The DNA here is from genome assembly GCA_039679525.1 of Phycisphaerales bacterium. GTDB lineage: Bacteria > Planctomycetota > Phycisphaerae > Sedimentisphaerales > Anaerobacaceae > PLanc-01. Next base: position 1,697 of record JBDKUU010001088.1, read on the forward strand.
CGCCGCCGAGAACAACAACCACGCCGCGGAGATTCTCGAACAGGCCGTCGGCAAACGACTGGGCGCCCGCGTGCCGCCGAGGGTCCAGTTCCTCAACACCGTGATCGGCAAGATGAGCCAGGTCGTGACGGACCCGGCCGAGATCACGGCGAGAAATCTGGCGACGATCGCTCCCGGCATCGACCGCGCGTTCCTCGTCGAGGAGTTCAACCGCATCCTCGTGACCAAGACGACGATCCCCAGCTTCACCCCCGGCGTCAAAGTCTTCATCGAGAAGGACGATCTTCTCCCCTTCGAGGAAGCCAAGCTCTACGGCCACAACGCCATCCACGCCCTGCTAGGCTTCATCGGCACGCTCAAAGGCTACGCGAAAATGCCCGAGATCCAGGCAGACGAGTCCCTGATGCGCGTGGCTCGCGACGCGTTCATCAACGAATCCGGCGGAGCCCTCAGCCGCAAGTACGCCTCGCTGGGCGACGAGCTGTTCACCGAAGCGGGCTATCGGGCCTATGCCGACGAACTGCTCGTGCGAATCACGAACCCGCATCTGGCGGACTCCGTGGCCCGCGCCAGCCGGGACATCGTCCGCAAGCTCGCCCTCAACGACCGCATCTTCGGCACGATGTCCCTGGCCCTGGAACATGGGATCGAGCCGAGCAACATGGCCCTGGGCGCCATGGCGGGCGTCGCCCTGCTGCTGGCCAACGCCACCGAGTACGGCCTGCCCCGCGAGCTCGAATCGCTCAACTGGCGATCGCTCCACGCAGAGGGTCTCTCTCAGTTGCTCACATGGCTCTGGCAGGCCCCTCTGTCCCCGATCCAGCGAAGGCTCGTCGACTGCACCTGCTCGGCCGGCAGCCCCCTGATCGACCTGCTGGCCCGCTAGTCCCCGGCTTTCCCCCCGCATGAACGCGCTGACCCCGAGAAGCGGTGCGAGACCCGTTCGTAGCGACGCCGCAAGGCGTTATCTTCCCGATGCGCCTCGGAGAGTCTAACCGATAGAGTAGAGGGCAGAGCGACTGGACGGCCGCTCCGTCCTCCCTCGTCGAACCGTCGCTCGGATGGCCCGGCGCGAAGCACGCTTGCCAGCTCTGCAGCATTCGATGAATCCGTTCGATTCCATCAGGGCTCCTTCGCTCGGCGGGCATTGCCCCGCTTCCACGCCACCATGCGTCCATCCGACTTCCTGTACGGCACGGACTGCCGTTATGGATTCCGGCGGAACGCCTGGGGCGCAATCCCCGACCGAGCAGGGTCTCTCAGTTCCTATTCACCGACGCGCCGGACTCCACGGAGGAACGCGGAAGCAAGGGAAAGGTACTCGACGGTCCGCACAGCAATCCGGCTTTTGTTCTCTTTGCTCTTGCATTCGCGAACTCGTTCCGCTAGATAGGGAAACGGTTCTGCCACGGGTTGAAGGCGCAGGGTTCCAGGGGAGGATTTGAGATCTCAAATCTCAGATCTCAAATCCTCGGCCTCCCGCCTCCGGCCTCCCGTGGCTCTTTTCAGGAAAGGGATCGGCCGATGTTGAAGATTGGGATGATCGGAGCGGGTTTTGTCGCGACCTTCCACGAGCGGGCTCTGCGGTCCGTGCGGAACGCCGAGTTGGCGGGGATCTGTGCGATCAAGGGCGCCGAGACGCTGGCCCAGAAGGCCCGCCAGGACCACCTCGGGGACACGAAAGTCTATGGGTCCATCGCCGAGCTGGTCAACGCGGTCGACGTGGTCTGCGTCTTCGCTCCGAACTTCGTCCGCGTGGACATGATGCGGCAGATCGCGGCGGCCGTCGAGGACGGGACGCGGATCAAAGGCATCATCGTCGAGAAACCGCTGGCCCGCAACTACGCCGAGGCCGACACCCTGGCCAGGATCGTCAGGGCCATGGGCGTCCCGACGGCGTATTTCGAGAATCAGATTCACATGCCCTCCGTCGTCCAGGCCCGTACCCAGTTGACGCAGGTGGAGAAGGCCATGGGCGCCCCGCACCTGGCCCGCAGCGCGGAAGAGCATGGCGGGCCGCACGAGCCGTGGTTCTGGAACCCCACGACCCAGGGCGGCGGCGTCTGCTGCGACATGGGTTGCCACAGCATCGCCTGCGGCATGTACATGGTCACGCCCGCCGGCAAGCCCTTGACTTACCTGAAGCCCCTCCGCGTCAACGCCACGATGGCCCTGCTCAAGTGGGGCAAAGAGCCCTGGCGCAGCCAGCTCCAGAAACGCGGCGTGGACTACGCGAAGGTCCCCGCGGAAGACTATTCCAGCGTCTCGATCGAATTCGAGGACCCCGGCACGA
>JBDKUU010001089.1:0-2906 GCA_039679525.1 Phycisphaerales bacterium
GAACCGCAGATGATCGCTTACGACTCGGCCATCCGAGCGGGTCCCGGCGCAAGAACGGAGGCGACGCAGCAGCGATACTGCGTCGCCTCCGGACAACGACTCGTCACTCGCCCAGGATCTCGATGCCGCAGATCTGGGGGTTCTCGATGTTGGGCGTAAAGCCGATCACCAACTCGCCCTTGTCCACCGATACGCCCTTGTACTCCTTGACCAGGGGCTTCAGCGGTCCGACCGTCTTGTAGATATCCAGGTCTTTGAGCGCTTCCTGGCCCTGAATGCTGACGGAAAAGACTCTGCCTTCCGGGCCCGTGATGCCATCGTAGGCCTCTGCGAAGTGCAGCCGCACGGTGTACTTGCCGTTGGGGACCGTGAACTTATACGATTCCACGCTGTACCGCTCGGTCTCGTAGATCCGCGGGATGTCTGTGCCTGTGATGCCCACGCCCTCGCGGTCCAGAGTCGAGCCATAAACCGCGCCCCAGCTCTTGCCCGTCTCCAATTCCTGATCGGCGGACCAGACGTTGCCCTGCTTGTCCGTGTAGGAATCCGCGGCTCCGCAATCGACCCGCAGCGAGAACTTCTTGGCAGGCTCTGCGGCCGCAGGGGTTTTGAAGATGTGCTGGGCGAAGAGATACAGATTGTTGGCCCATTCCGTGCCGTCGTGGGCATGGGAATCGACGTGCCAGATGTGCGGCACGTTATTCTCTTTGAGATAGTTGTGGACGCCCTGGCTGATGCGGATCAGGCCGTCCTTGTTGCCGCAGCCGAGCCAGAGCAACTTCAGCTTCTCCCTGGCGGCCGCCGGGTCGGGCACGAGCTCGGCGGGAGGCTTGGTGTTGGGGGCCGAGGAGAATCCGCCGACCCAGGCGAACACGTCGAGATGCCCGAGGCCGAAATTCAGGGACTGGCCGCCGCCCATCGACAACCCCGCCAGGGCCCTGTTCTCGCGGTCCGCCTGCACCGAGTACTTGGCCTCGATGGCCGGGATCACGTCCTTGAGCAGGTCGTTCTCGAAATTGGCGAAGGCCGCAGCGCCGGCGTAGACGTTCCCCTCGGCTCGGTCGTTGACCTGGGCCCGGCCGTTGGGCATGACCACGATCATCGGCTGGATCTTGCAGTCGGCCAGCAGGTTGTCGAGGATGTTCTCCGGGCTGCACAGCCGCTGCCATTCGCGTTCGTCGCCGCCGATGCCGTGCAGCAGGTAGAGCACGGGGTACTTGCGGTCGGTGGAATAGCCCGGCGGCGTGTAGACGAGCATCTTTCGACGCGTCCCGACGGTCTTGGAGTCGTACTCGACCATCGTCAGCTCGCCGTGAGGGATGTTGTCCCGCTTGGCCCTGAAGCCGGCGGGCGGCTCGTCGAAGGCGGGCTTGTCGTCCGGCCCCAACTCGATCGGTCCGCCGAACCCGCCTCGCCCCGGACCTCTGCGAGCCTCCGGCTGAGCAGCCGCAGGCGAAGCGGACGCCGCGGCCTTGACCACCGCGAAGAAGGCCTCCTTGGGCTGGTAGTTCCGATCGAACAGCAGCGGCGAGCCGCCGATCCAGGAGGTCTTGTCATAGACGCCCCAGAACGTGACGCGGGAAACATCCTGTTTATGCTTGAGCAGAATGGTGAAGATCTCGGCGTATTTGTCGGCGAGCTTCTTCTGAGTCTCCGCGGCTGCGGCGTTCGGATCGCTCGTGCTCTCGCGGTTGACCTGGCTGACGTCGGCGCCGCGAGGGCCGCGCATCTGGGTCTTGATGTCCAGCTCGGTGATCATGACCTTGACGCCCGTGGCGGCCAGCGTCGTGATGGCGTAATCGAGGCTCTCGGCCTTGGGGTACGTCAGGCCCCCGTGCAACTGGATGCCGACGCCGTCGATCCGCAGACCCTTGGATTTGAGATCCTTGACGATCTCGGCCGCCGCATCGGCCTTGGCCTTGGACGTGTCCAGGTTGTAGTCGTTGTAGTAGAGCTCGGCGTCGGGGTCGGCTTCATGGGCCCACTGGAAGGCCTTTTCGATGAAGTCGTACTTCTTGTCCTCGGAGCCTTCGCCGATGATCTTCACCCAGGGGCTTCTCGGCCGCATCTTGCCGTTGTCTTCGAGGGCCTCGTTCACCACGTCCCAGCCATTGACGCGGCCTTTATAGTGGCCGACGACGGTCGTGATGTGGTCCTTCATGCGGGCCAACAGCGCGTCGCGCGTGATCGCGCCGCCCGCGTCGTCCTGAAACACCCATGGAGGGGTCTGGGCATGCCAGACGAGCGTGTGGCCGATGACGAACATCTGGTTCTTCTCGCAGAAGGCGACGTAGCTGTCGGCCGGGCCCCAGTTGTACTGATTGAGCTGGGGATGGACGAGCTGCCACTTCAGATCGTTCTCCGGCGTGGCCGTATTGAAGTGCTTCGCGGCAATGGCGGCCGCATTCGGGTCCTGACCGGTGACCAGCGGCCGGTTCAATGCGCCGCCGATCAGGAACGCGTCCTTGAACACGTCTTTCAGCGCGGGCACATTCTGCCCGGCCAGGCATGAAACCACGCCACTCCCCAGAACCAGCAGGCCCACCATCGTGATTACTCGTTTCGCTTTCACGGCTTGCTCCTTTGCGTGACTTTTGTCCCTTGTCGCCGATGCTCCTTCCGAGCCGGCCGACAGTAATCTACCACCATTCGGTCCCGACCGCTACGCATACATAATGAAAGGCCGTCTCGTCGCGAAGACTCGGCGAGACGGCCTCGGTTCGTCACTCGCCCAGGATCTCGATGCCGCAGATCTGGGGATTCTCGATGTTGGGCGTAAAGCCGATCACCAACTCGCCCTTGTCCACCGATACGCCCTTGTACTCCTTGACCAGGGGCTTCAGCGGTCCGACCGTCTTGTAGATATCCAGGTCCTTGAGCGCTTCCTGGCCCTGAATGCTGACGGA
>JBDKUU010001090.1:0-1638 GCA_039679525.1 Phycisphaerales bacterium
GAACCGCGAGTGATCGCGGCTGTGCAGGAGGCGACGAAGAATCCGGCGGCCAAGCGGATCATGATCGAAGTGGAGCAGGGAACTTCCGAGACCTCGGCCGTCCTGAGGTTCCACATTTCGTCCATCCAGCACGAGGATTCCCAGGTGGGCCTGGTCACCATCGAAGACATCACGCAACAGAGAGTCGCGGCCGCCGCGATGAACAGCTTCCTGGCCAGAGCCACGCACGAGCTGCGCACCCCGTTGACGAACATCCGACTGTTCGTCGAAGAGGCGCTGGAACACTGCGAGAAAGACCCGGCCGCAACCAGCAAGGCCCTGAACATCGTCAACGACGAGACCCAGCGGTTGGACCGGACGGTTGCGGAGGTTTTGTCGGTCTCCGAAATCGAGGCCGGCTCCTTCGAGACCAAGCGGGACGACGTCCACCTGGACAAGCTGCTGTGGCAGATCCAGGCCGATCACGAAGCCCGGGCGAAAGAGAAGAAGATCGCGATGGAGTTCGATCTGCCGCCGAAGCTGCCGGTCCTCCAGGCGGACCGGGACAAGATCGCCCTGGCGCTGCACAACCTGGTCGGCAACGCTCTGAAGTACACCCTCGACGGCGGCCGCATCCTCGTGACGGCGTCGGTGGAAAAAGGAATGGTGCACATCGCGGTCTCGGACACGGGTTTGGGCATCGCGCTGGACGAATGCGAAAAGGTCTTCGACAAATTCTACCGATCGAAGGACCCGCGGGCCGCCAAGATCATCGGCTCCGGCCTGGGCCTGCCCATCGCGCGCGAGGTGGCGCGTCTCCACGGAGGCGACGTCACTCTGGAATAGGAGTTGGGCAAAGGCAGCACCTTCACCCTGACGCTGCCGCTTGCCTAGGAGGCCGCGTGACATGGAGCTGCTGACGCAACAACGAGGAGCGGTGCTGGTGGTCAAACCCACGGGGCCGCTGACCACCGCGGACGCAGAGGCCTTCAAGACCCAGGTTCGGGGCCTGATCCGGGAAAACCTCGGCCGGGTTGTCATCGACGCTTCGGCCTTGCACTATGTCGACAGCGGAGGCTTGGAGTCCCTGGCCGATATCGCGGACGATCTCATGAAGGCGGGCAAAGGGCTCAAGCTCTGCGCCGCAAACGAGACCATTCAGCAGGTGATCGAGCTGACGGGCCTGTCGCCCCGGTTCGAGCACTTCGAGGACGCCAATTCCGCCGTGAGGAGCTTCCTGTGACGGAGGTCTGCGCAGAATCCCGGTTGGGCGAAGCGCTGGTCGCGGAGGGGATCATCTCCCAGAGCCAGCTCGACGCCATTCTGGTCGAGCAGCGGACCAACGGCGGCATGATCGGCGAGATGCTGGTCGAGCAGGGAGTGATCGACGGCAACCGGCTTCTGCGATTCCTCGCCCAGCAGCTCGGAGTGCCCTCCTGCCAACTGCGTCACGGCCTGGTGGATTTCACCCTGCTGTCGCTCATCGGAGAGGAAGAGGCGCAGCGGCTGTGCGTCATCCCCATGTTCAGGGTGCACGACACGCTCACGGTGGCCATGGCCGAGCCGCAATCCCTGCCGAAGATCGACAGGCTGGCCCAGTTGACAGGCTGCCGGATTCGACCGGTGCTGTCGCCGCGGGAGAACATCGTCGAGTACATC
>JBDKUU010001091.1:0-2349 GCA_039679525.1 Phycisphaerales bacterium
GGTCCCGGGCGCCGCCCGCGTCAAGGTCGAGGACGAGCAGGATGGAACCGCGGTCTCTTTGGCCAGCGCGGTCGTGCTCCGCGGACGACACACCGCCCTGACTTTCGCCTATGACGGCGAGTACTCCTCCGACATTCAGCAGCACAACTTCTGGATGAAGTTCAGACTGCGGTTCTAAGACCGTGCAGAATCGAACGCGTCTGTCGCGTCAATGACTTGTAGGGGCAACCCCCAGTGGTTGCCCTTTTCTATTGGCGTGTCCGGGCAGGCACGGGGGCCTGCCCCTACGGCTTCATCGTCACCCGTTTGTCCATGTACTGGCGGATTCGGCGATGGGCTTCCGCGACGTCCGGCGTCTGGGGCAGGTAGCTGAACAGCTCGTCCAGGTAGTTGCCCGCGTCGAATCGCTCCACGCTGGCCGCAAAATTCAGGTCGTAGACCCACCCGATCTGACACAGGCGCATGTCGTTGAGCGTCCGCAGATTGCCGTACTCGATCAGCCGGCCGTTCAGCACCGCGTCGAGCACCTCGGACGATATCGGCGGCTCGTCAGGCAGCTCCAGCTCGAATGAGAAGCTCTTCGGGTCCGCCTTACGCCGGCGATAGATGTCGGCCACGATCCGGTAGATGTCGAGCTTGTCCGCGTCGCGAATCATTTTGAGAAACAGCAGCGTCTGCTCGTCCAAGTCGGCGGGCAGGGCCTTGCGGCCGTGATGGGCGACCGCCGTGCGGATCCACTGCTTCTCCTGAGGCGGCAGCGATTCCAGCACCCCTTCCTGGTGCAGGACCTCGACGCCCAGGCAGCAGTGGTTCACGCTCCGGACGTCGTTGTACGTGCGGTGCTTTGCGAACTGGGGGAATCGTCCGACGTCGTGGAGCAGCGCGACCGTCTCGGCGACCCGCGTCTGGTTCTCGTCGAGGCCGAGCCTTCCGGCCAGATGGAGCATCTGCTCGCGAGTCCGGGCCGTGTGCTCCTGCTTGAGGCGAAGGTGCAGGTTCACGTACTCGTCCTGACAGAAGAACCGATTCGTATAGGTGTCAAACCAGCGTTTGAGCTCGTCCAACCAGCGGGGCTCCATGCGTCCTGAATCTCCAAACAACCCGATGCTGAAAAAGCGTGAGTATAGCGAATCCGGCCCTTTGCGGCCAGAACGGCGGGCAAAAATAATCCGCCCCCCACTGTACCGGCCGCGGAGAAACCCGGTATAATTCCAAGGTCTCATGTGTGTCTGGTTGCGTGGAATGGTTAAGAGGTATGGGGATATGCCAACGGCAAAAGACATCGTCGTGCGGAAACCAACGAAGGAGGAGCAGGCCCGGTGCAAGAGCTGGCCGATCTGGTCGTGCGAACCCAGCACCTTCGACTGGTCGTACACGGAGAAGGAAACCTGCCTGATCCTGGAGGGTGCGGTCACCGTCTCGGACGGCAAGGACGCCGTGAGCTTCGGCCCGGGCGACCTGGTCATCTTCCCGCAGGATCTCGACTGCGTCTGGAGCGTCGAGAAAGCCGTGCGAAAGCACTACAATTTCGGGTGATAAGGAACGCGGACCGCAGCGGCGTGAATCCCGTAGGGTGGGCTCTTAGCCCACGCGTTCCACGATTCGCACGCCCGTTATGCGTGGGCTAAGAGCCCACCCTACACCTGGAACTCTTCCGGCCCGAACTCCAATCGTCGGCCGGCCTCGATCGCTTCATTGACCTTCAGGACAGTCACTGCGCTTGCGTAGCCAACCTCCGCGGGGCAGTTGAGTTGGGCCTTGCCCCGAATCGCGTCGAAGAAGTTCTCCAGGTGCGGCTGGTGGATCGGCTTGTTCAGCTCGACCGCCAGTTCGAGAGTGGGCGTCTTGCCCGTCGTATTCACGCTGCCCGACACGGTGAGGGCCTTGGCCAGTTCTTCCGTACTCATCCGCTCGATCAGCTTCAGCCACTCCGGCTGAGCGGTCAGACAGCCCTCCCTGACGCACTGCGCCCATGCAGTCGCCGGGCTGTCCGAAGGCTCCGGATAGAGCCTCGTGAGGTCCGATCGCTCGGACATCGAGAGCGTGCCCCGGTCTCCGAGGAACTTCTCGAAGTATTGCTGATGACCGTTGGCGCTGAGCGTCTGATAGAAGGCCGTGACGGGCCCCTGGGCCGCGTCGTACTCGTAGACCGCCATGACCGTGTCGTACCACTGATGCGATCCCTTGTCGTAGTAGTTCAGCCGGCCGCTGGCGAGCACCGACTGGGGCCGGGCATCGAGGAACCAGTTGAAGACGTCGATCTGATGCGCCCCGAGATCGACGATGGGCCCGCCGCCCAAGCCTCGTCGCCACCGCCAGTTCCGCAGGTCGGCCATGGACCCGTAGCCG
>JBDKUU010001092.1:0-3331 GCA_039679525.1 Phycisphaerales bacterium
CGACGCCTGGCCGCAGGAATCCCGACAGCGGCGTCCGCCGCATCGCCACCATTCTACCCGGCGCCGCGGCGTCAGAACAAACAAACCCTCCCCGGTTAATAGTATCAGACGCTTCGCGATGCGCCTTTGTTACACAAAAATGGATTTCTAACGTACCCCGGAAGCCCCTGCCGTCGAGTTCTCCCGTGGGTGAGCAGGACTGAAGCAATCGGGGTTCCTCCTATGGGATATCAGGACAATCCTCGTGAGAGCAGGGAAAAAAATCATTTGACAGTCTCAAGTGCTGCTGTGACAATGATATGCGACAATCGGTTCACGGTCTGGAAACGGCCGGCGGATGGCAACTCCCGTCGGTAAGCGAGTGCATTCTACGACCCGATGAACACGGGCTTTTTGACTGGAGGATAAGCAGGGATGCTCAAATCCAGGCATGGAGTGGGTGGGGAAGGGCCACGCGCCTGTCATCTGCCGAGGTATGCTTCGGCGTCAACCTGCACCTTGGTTCCCACGAACTCACCGAACACAGTGGCGCCCTTGTCTCCAGTGAAAGGGGTGCGAAGCGGCTCTCAACGAACGGAGTGTGGATATCGAGGCACACAGGAGGTGGCGTCATGAAGCTGGAGAAAAGGCAGCCGTCGGGCCGCGAAAAGGACGAGGCAGCCGTTGAGCTGCTGGACAACCTGCGAGAGCAGTTGTATTCGACGAATATCTCGACCGTTCGACAGAGCGCGTTTCACCTGTCCTGGATGCAGGAGGACGGTTTGGACATCCTGCGAGAAGCCCTGCTCACCGACACGCCCCGCCGGGCCAAGAGCGCCGCGGCCTACGGCCTTCGCAAGATGCGGGGCCGGATGAAGAAACGGGCCGAAGAGACCCTGACCGAAGGAACAACCAGCCCCGACCGCCTGACCGCGGAGATCTCCCGCAATGCCCTCACGGTGATCAAGAGAGCCAAGACGGCCCCCAGGCGGCCGCCCCGCCCCGCCGGCAAACGCCCCGGCAAGTTCGAAATCCGGGAAGTCCCGGGAAAAGAACGACCGCGGAGACCGCCGCAACGGGGCAGACGGCCCGACGATCACCAGACCTCTCACAACAGGCGCTGAGCCGAGCGGCCCATCCTCTTTGCTTCTATCCGCCGCCATCCGTCCCACGCGCGTCGCGTGGGGACGTTCCACGGATTCACGCCGACGCACGAACCGAATACAATGTTCCGGCATATGAATACGATTGTCGGTTCGATGTCATAGACTGATCTGGGATGGAGATCAAAAGCAATGAGGACGTGTGCGAAGACTGTGCAGGCTCTGTTTCTTCTGGTTTTCCTGGCGGCCCCGGCCGGTCTCGGGGCCCAGCCGCCGCTGCAATTCCCGCGTGAGACGCCGGTCGTGGCCGTCTATCGGCGCACGCAGCAAGTGGTCGTCAACATCTCGGGCGAGCAGACCGTGTCCCAGCGGGCGACGCCCGACTTCTTCGATCCGTGGGGCCCGCGATACGAGCGGCAGGTCGCCGTCCTCGGATCGGGGTTCGTCGTGCACGAAGACGGCTTCATCATCACGAACGCCCACGTCGTCGAGAACGTCAATCGCATCAAGGCGGTGTTCAGCGACGGCCGCGAGTTCCAGGCCCGCATCGTCAGCGTAGATGCGGCGAGGGACCTGGCCGTGCTGGCGATCGACGCCGGGGGCAAGCTGCCGTTCATTGAGCTGGGCACGAGCAGCGACCTGATGATCGGCGAGACCGCCATCGCCATCGGCAACCCTTACGGCTACTCCAACACCGTCACGAGCGGCGTCATCAGCGCGGTCGGGCGGGACAACCAGGTCTCGGAAGGCAACTGGCTGCGCGGCCTGATCCAGCCCGACGCCCCCATCAACCCGGGCAACAGCGGCGGGCCCCTGCTCAACATCAACGGCCAGTTGATCGGCATCACCACCGCGATCCGCGCCGAGGCTCAGAACATCGGGTTCGCGATCCCCGTCGACGCCCTCGTGGACAACCTCAGTCAGATGCTTGTGCCGGAGAAGCTGCGCCGCGTCCGACTGGGCTTGACGATCGGGCCTATGACCACGAAAGACAAGGCCAGCGGTCTGCTGGTCGAATCCGTCGCCCAAGGCAGCCCCGCGGCGCAAAAGGGCCTGCTTCCCGGCGATCTCATCCTCGACATCGACGGCCATGCCCCGCAGAACGTCATCGATTTCTACATCCGCATGATCAACAAAGACGTGGGCGAGCCGATCCGCCTCACCTACGTCCGCCCCGGCGAGTCGTCCTCCCGCGGCCACACCGTCGAACTGGCGATGCTGCCCCGTCCCATTCCCGACGGCGCTCAACTGGCGAAGACCTGGTTCCAGATGAACGTGTCCGATCTGACCGCGCCCGTGGCCAGGCGGTTCAATTTCCAAAGCGCCTACCCCATCCTGATCGTCACGGACGTCCAGCCGGGCGGCAGCGCCGAGCACGCAGGTCTACAACCCGGGGATCTCCTTCTCCAGGTCAATGACGCCACGGTCCGGGACCTCCAGGAATTCTCTCTCCAGATGGAAAAGGTAGCCGAGGGCGACATCGTCAACGTCCAGATTCTCCGGATCTCGCTCGGCGTCTTCGGCCAGGTCGAACGTCGATTCCTGATTCGTCTGCCTGCGCACGCCAGTGACGCACAACGAAACAAGACGTAACCACTGGAGAGAAAAGGACTAACAGACTACGTCCGAAAAATCTATAAATATTTCCATTTTGTCCTTGACATTACCGGCCCATACATCTACAACGTGACGCAATGGCGGTCCCTCAATGGAGGAGGGCCAGCCGAGAGCCACCAAGGATTGGTGCGCTTCCCAAGGATGATGGCGAAGCATGATGCTTTGGCCAGACGACGGTTGCCCGAACATGGGACTGAAAGACCGTGGCAAGGAGGCTTGGAGTGACGACTTTAGGGGGAACACGTCTGTTGGTGCGCGCCGCGCCGATGGGCCGCGCATTCGCGGCTTGGCATAGGTGTCTCGCGGGTGTGGTTGCGCCGTATCTATCTGCGCGTAGTGGCTGCACGCCCGTGTCGTTTGTTCTGTATTCGCGATGTGGCTGTGCTCAAGCGCCAGCTTCCGTTGCGAAGAGTCTCCCGTCCGCCCTGTCTCGATCGATCCCTGTCCCTGTGGCCGTCGCATCCTCCCGGGTGCACGCCAGGCAGGCTACCAAGGATACAGCCGGAAGACGGCATGGAAGCCGTTCCGGAATTGCGTGGTCCGGCGACGTTGCGCCCGCGACGGAGCCGGGCCTCATCAGGACAGCCCCAGAGAGGTCTCGCGATCGGGTTCCTGGACCCGGGCCGCAACCC
>JBDKUU010001093.1:0-3138 GCA_039679525.1 Phycisphaerales bacterium
GCATCTTCACGCCGAAGACGCCGAGGGCAGCGGCTTCGTCGATCAGCCGACGCGCGATGTCGAGGTCGCCCTGGTGGTTGCATCCCAGTTCGAGCATCACGCGGGTATGCATCGTTCTGCCTCCTCCAGATCGGAGCGGGTGTGGATGTCGATCGGCCGGGCCTCGGGAAACCGCATCGGGTGATTGTCGTCGCCGCTCTCGAGGTACGCCCGCGAGTACAGGTAGAAACTGCCGCTCTCCTCGCCCGTCTCGACGACCGAAGCGCCGCGGCTTCCGCGCTCGAGCGCGAACTGCTTCATGGCCGAGTCGACCGCGCACACGTCGCGGATCGGGTGCGTGGGCTGGAGGAGCACGAGGTGGTCGGCATCGACGATGCGGTTGACGAACTGCATCATCTCGAACCCAAGGCCTTCCTGCCGCTCGCCATAGAAACGCTCGGGCTCGAAGATGATCGGGCACTGAGCCGCGACGTATCGCATGATCGTGAGGTCGTAGGTGTTGACGAACAGCGGCCACCCGATCGTTCGAGCGAAGTCGATCGTGTACTGGAGGAGCGGGCGCCCGCGCAGGCGCGCGAGACATTTCCCCGGGAAGCGTTCGCTGTCCATGCGCGCGCAGGTGACGGCGGCGACCTTCATCGGGTCACCCCCTCCAGTAGCCGATCCCATGCGAGCAGCATCCGTTTCCGGCTGAAGTACTCCGCCCGCTGAAGCGAGTTGAACGCCATCTGCACCCGAAGCGCCTCGTCGGCAAGCAACCGCAGGAGCCCGCGCTTCAACCCGTCGATCGAGTGGAAGCAGACCCCCGCATCGCCTATCACCTCGCGGAGGGCGGGCTGGTAGAGGTAGAGCACCGGCAGCCCCGCCGCCATGCATTCCAGGGCTGCCACACAGAACGTTTCCTCGAAGTCGCCATGAGCGAGGACCGCCACCGCGAGCTTCCGCAGCCGCCGAAGCTTCTCGGAGGTGGGGGTCCCGATCGGCATCGTGGTGTCGTACGTGGCCCGTGGATGCTCGAGCAGGCCCTCGGTATTGTCGACGATCATGTGCAGACTCGCCCCGGGAACCGCCTCGAGCACCTCCGCGGCCATCTCGTTCCAGAGCGGATGCAGCTTCCCGGGGGCGTTGCGGGTTACGATGCCGAACACCTGGCCGTCGAGGTCGGCCTTCGCGTCTTCCTCGTGGTCCTCGAGGGCGCCCGAGATCACGAGCGGCACGGCGCCGGTCGCTCTCCGTACCTGGTCGGCGGATGCATGCGTGAGCGCCACAACGGCATCAGAGGCCGCCGCCGGCACGCAGGGAGTCGTGGAGTGGACGAACGACACGAGCTTCGCGCCAGCGGGCGCGAGGAAGTCGCGGAACCACTCCCACGAGGCTTTGAAGCAATGCAGGACGACGACGTCCACCTGCCCGGGGGTGGCCCGACCATACTCCTCGATGGTCATGTAACGATGCTCGCCGGCTCCGCCGCTCACGAGGATCCGTGTGAGGACGCCCATGCGCTCGATGGGGAGCGTGCCCACGTGTAGCACCTTCATGTGGCGAACTTCCCCGCGAGCTCGGGGATCTCGCGGATGCTGATCTTCGGAAACACCGTGATGTTCCCGAGTGGGTCGACGTTGCGGTAGCGGTCGGCATAGGGAGCATACCGAAGCAGGATCTCGGGCACGCGGCGCTTGAACTTCTCAATGCCACCCGGCTTGATCACCTCGCCCGTATATCCAGTCTTGTAGTGGGTGGAGATCGTATCGTCCGTCTGCCCACCGCTGTCGAGACCCATGAGGTAGATCGGGTTGGCCCCGCTGATCAGGGCGAGGTTGATCGCGTTGAGGCCGCTGCAGATGAACGTGAAAAGCCCCTGGACGAGATGCTCGGAGGGGCCGTCGCCCTGGGTGTAGAAGACGGTCACGCGCTTGCTGGGCTCGAGGCGGGCCTTGATGTGCGCGAACATCCGCCCCTTGTAATCCCGCAGGAGGTTGATCTTGCAGATGTCGACGAATCGCTTGTCGAGGAAAAGCAGCCATTCCGCGCGCGGGTAGTCCTCGATGACGTGGTTGACGGCGATCGTGTGGAAGCCGTCGAGCATATCGAAGCGGAAACCCTGATTCATGGCGTTGCGCAGCCCGGGACTCGCGCCCAGGACGAAACAGGGCTCGTCCTTCCACGCGCCATCGACTCCGTCGAACGGCCCGATCTTGGCGCTCTGGCCATTGATGACGGCCTCGAGCTGGAAGCGCAGCCAGGTCGCATCGACCCCGTTCATCTCCGGGTCCTGCTGCATCCTCATCTTGATCACGTCGCGGATGGTGAGGCAGTGATCGGGTGGGCGCTGCGGGCGCGTGTGACGAGCCTCGCCCTTGCGGACCGATCGCAGCAGGCTTTGCAGCTCGAGCATCAATGCAGCTCGCGATCGGCGACGGGGATCCACCCACCGCGTGTGGGGTGCTGATCGCTTTCGCCATTGGAGAAGTCGATGTACTTCGACAGGGTTCCGTCGCGCTGCAGCGCCTCCTTGTAGACGATCGAGATCGAGTGCTGACAGTTGGGGTGAAATGGCGGCTCGTCAGAGAGTACGGGGAAGTCGGGATCGCTTCCCGAGAGCGAGTAGATTTTCCCCTCGAACTCGGCGCAAATCTCGCACTTCGTATTGTGCGCCGATACCTGGACGAGGTCGTTCCCCACGGTCGCCGAGGTATCGAGCACCGCCTGCGTGGAGGCCTCGGCGAGCTTCGTACGCGCGACCATCTCCGCGTAGTTGTCGACCGCGTACTGCCGCAGCTCCCCATTCTTGTCCACGACGACGACATACTTGCCGTCCAGGGCCTTCTTCAGCAGCGCATCCCGCAGCCGCCGCTTCGCGACGGAGCCGCTCCCGGATTCGAAGAACCCCGAGGCGATGGCCTTGTTCACTTTCGCCTCGGAGATGAGCACCTGCTGCGTGAGGCGCCCCACCCTGATCAGCGTCGCCTGCCCTGCGACGAGGCCTGTGGTGTACGCGGTGAGGGTCTCCTCGAGGAGCGCGGCGAGGGACTGCTTGGTATTGTTGCTCTTGCTGAAGGCCTTGTAGTCGACGGGGTTCGCGGGTCGGATCACGCGGCCCTTGATGTCGCGGATGACGGCCGAGAGTTTTCCAAGGTA
>JBDKUU010001094.1:0-15460 GCA_039679525.1 Phycisphaerales bacterium
CGCTGCCTCGCCAGGCTCCGACGTTGAGGCCCTCGGAGGTGCCGTTGACGAAATCGACCCGCGGGCCGAGATTGGTCATGCCGAACCCTCGCACGCTGTCGGACACGGCGTTGTCCAGCGTGGCCCAGTCGACGCCGATCTCCTTGAGCGATTCCTCGGTGACCTCGAGGATCAGCATCTCGACCAGCACCTGGTCGCGGACGATGTCGAGCTTCTCGATGACTTGCGAGATCACTTCGAAGTCCTGGGGCGACGCCGCGATCACCAGGGCGTTCGTGCTCGGGTCGGGCGTGACCTGGATCTGCTGGGCGGCGTCGACCGCTCCGGCCAGCTTCATGCCGGCCAGCGCCTGGTCGAGCGAGCGGCTCACCTCGTTGGCGTCCGCGTTCTTGAGGGGCACTACGTGGACGTTGTTGAAGCCGATGGGGCGTTCGATGTCGAGCTGCTCGACCAGCCCTCGGATGGTCTGTACGTCCTGCTCGCCGGCGATGACGATGAGCGAGTTGGTCCGGTCGTCCGGCAGGACCTGGGCCGTGGCGGACGCGGTCGCGACTGTCGTGCGGCCGGTCTGCGGAGCGGCGCTGCGGTTTTTCTCCAGGATCTTCGTGATCTGCTCGCTGAGCACTCTCGCGGAGGCGTGGGTCAGCGGGAACGTCAGGACTTTCTCCTGCGAGCCCTCGACGTCGAGCTGCTGAACGACCTCAGCAATGCGATAGATGTTCGCGGAGGTGTCCGTGATCATTAGCATGTTGGTCCGGGGATAGGTCGCCAACTGGGCTCCCGTCGAGACGATGGGCTCGATGATCTGGCGAACCTCGTCCGCGTTCGCATATTTCAGCGGCATCATCTGCGTGACGACCACGTCGATCTTCGGGATGTAGACCGGGTCGGAGCCGATCCGCACCGGCGGATGGTGTTTCGCCGCGTCGGCCTTCGGCACGATCTTGACCGCGTTGTCCATCTCGATCGTGGCGTAGCCGTGCACGTCGAGGATCGACTGGAGGAAGGCGTAGAGGTCGCCCAGCCGGATCGGAGTGGGGGACATGACCGTCACCGTGCCCGTGACGCTCTCGTGCGGGATGAAGTTGATGCCGGTGATGTCGCCGATCGTCTTGAGGACCGTGCGGATGTCGACGTTGTCGAAGTTCACGGAGACCGTTTCGTCGGCCATGCCGGGCCGGATCGAGGGCATGGTCTGCGCCTTCGCGACCACCGCCTGCGGTTGCGGCTGCACAGGAGGCTGCGACGGCGGCGCGACCGTCTCCACGGGCGTCGGCTCCTTCGCCGGGCTCGGCGAGCCGAACTCGGTCGGAGCGACGACGTCCTCGGCCAGCCACCGCCTGGTCCCGCTGTTCTGCGGGGCGGCGCCTGTGATGCGCTGCGAGGCGACGGCCGGCTCGACGCTCTTGGGCTGGGCGGCGAGCGCCGTCGGGCTCTGCGTTTGCTTCGCAAGCTGCGGCGGGGCGGCGGCCGATGCGCCGGCCTCTTTCTTTTGCGTCTGGCATCCCGTCACGGAGGCCAGCAGCCATATTGCCAGCGTCAGCAGGGCGGTTCGGCGTCCGGCCGGACCGCTGCTACGCGACTGCGTTGTGTTGTGAAGGAGTTGATGCATGATCACGATACCCTCCATCGCGTTACAGACCGAATGACAGGTCTTTGCTCTTGCCGTTGCGCAGCAGTTCAATATCGACTTTCGATTGCGTCCGGGCCTTCATGAGGACCTGGAACGCCTTTTGTTTGCTTGTCAGTTGCTGGCCGTTGACGCTTCGGATGACATCGCCGTCCCGCAGGCCGAACATCTCGGCGATGGGGATTTTGTCCAGTCCGGTGATTCGCAGGCCCTCGGTCTTGTCGTTCTTCACGTAGGGCTCGATGGTCGCCTTGCGAAAGACCTCCGCGACGTAGTCGGCCTTGACCGGCGGGAGCGTCGCCTGCTTGTCCTGGGCCGGAGCCTTCTCATTCTGCGGATCGGCGGGCGCCGCAGGCTGGGGCTCTGCGCCGGCGGTCCCGGTGCGGAGCCGCAGGATCAACTGGCGGCCTTCGTGCCTGAGCACGACGGCGTCGTGCTGGATGGCCTCGATCGTAGCCGAGGCGACGGTGTCTCCGATCCGGTAGACGCCGGTGGTCTTGGCTTTGACGTCCTGGATGTTGGCGCGGGAGATCGCGGGTCCGCCGGCGATGACGCCCACGAGCCGCAGGCCCAGCTCTTCCGCGGAGGGCATGGAATCCAGGACCTGCGATCGCCGGGAATCCGTCGCACTGTCGGCTCCGGCGAACAGGTTGCTCTGGAGAATCCCCTCGTAGTCCGCGGGAGCCGCGGCGTCGGTTTGCGGCGGCCCTGCGTCGGGCGTCTGCTCTTCTCCGACCGCGGAGCCCGGATCGAACGCTGCGACGTGCAGGTGGTCCGTGATCGCCCGAAAGCCGCCGTAGGCCAACGCGACGACAAGGGAAGCCTTGATCAGCCAGACGACTTTGATAACTCGTTTCTCGTTCATGACACCCTCGTCCGACGGGCTCTCAGCGAGGAAACCCCTCGCCGGGCAGGGCCCGTACGTAGTTTTGCCACAGCGTTCTATCGTCGCGCCGGGGTTTGCACTTGATTCGAATGGCGATAGGGGAAGGGGCTGTGCGGCTTGCGACCGCTTCATTCCGAGGCGCGGAGTTTTATCGGTCCGTACGAATCGGGAACTTCAAAAAGGCGCCGATAAGCGCCTCCGTGTCGGGGATTACATCAAAATCGCGGTCATGATGCCGTAGGAGACGTTGGCCAGGCCGTGAAACAGGATGGGCGCCAGGAGCGAACGCGTTCGCACGAACAGCCAGGCCATGAGCAGGCCGGGCAGGAACGTCACGGCCGATGCTATATGACCTTGGACCACGACGTGCGCCAGGGCGAAGCACCCGGCGGAGATCGTGATGGCGATCCATTCGTGCGTTGTGCGTTGAGCGTCGTGCGTTGTGCGAGATGCGTCCTCTGGTGTGCCACACGCGGCGCGCGACGCATAACGCATCCCGAGTATCCGCATGGCGTTGGCCTGGAGGTACCCGCGGAAAAATACTTCTTCGGCGGCCGCGACGTACAGGAACTGGTACAGCAGCCAGGTGAGCCGGTCCTCCCCGGGGGCCAGGGTTGGACGCAAGGGGATCGGCAGGTCGTGGGACGTCAGCAGCCACAACCCGAGATAGACCGGCGGCAGGATGCACAGGCAGACCAGCGTCACGGTTCGGAGGGCCAGGCGGATCGGCTCAGGATGGAGCCCAACGCGGGGAAAGTCGCGCCGGGCGGCCCACGTGGGCGCCAATGCGGCGATCACCAGCATGCACGGGATCAAAAGCCATTTGACGCCGATGGAACTGGTGTGGAGGAATCGGATCGCAGTGAGCGTGCCGACGACCACCGCGGCGGTTTCCACGAGGAGCGTCTTCGGATGGGGTCGGTCCTCATATCTCCCCACGTCCAGAACTGAAATGCCATGCGCCAACTCGTTCATAGGCTAATCAAACTGTACGAACCAACCCCAGGAGCGGCAACCCTCGATTCCGGGGCCTCCGGGTGATCGCGGTCCGCTACCGACGTTCTCGCGGATTATTCTGTCTCCGTTCCGAGGAGGGTCTCATCTTGCGGTTCTCTTCGCGCAGATGCTTCGCCAGTCTCTTCGCCATCTTGTCAGCGATGGGATCGAGGTCTGCTGCAAGGGCATGTGGCGATGGCGGAAGCTGCCATCGCCACACGGTGCCATATAGATAGAAGGACGCGTTCGTTGTTGCGAGTAGTGGCCGGCAGAGCCCCAGGCATCGACTCATGGGTCGATGCGCTGGGCCGCTCTTTTCTTGTCTCTGCGCCGCAGGATCGCCATGAAGACGACCACGATGGCGTATGGGACGAGCAGGTGTCTCGGGGAGCCGTCGCCGGTGGCGGACATGGAGCATCCGCCGCCACCGCCGCCGCCACTCGACGCGGCGACTTCGGAGTCGCTTGCGACGAGATAGTACGGCGTGAAGTGCGTGGTCTTGAACCGCAGGGCGTACAGGTTGTTCCGGATCGTGATGTTCTCGATGTCGGTGATGCCCTGCTGGCTCAGAGCGCCGGTCAGCGAATTGTACCAGTAGGCTCTGGCCCGGAGGTTGGCGGTGGCGACCTGGTAGGGGATCGTCACCGTCACGGGCTGGCTGAACTCGACGCCGCTGGGCCCGAAATCGTAGCTGCCCAGGCAATCGATCGGCGAGACCACGGGATTGAGGATCTTCGAGATCGTCACGCGGACATTGCTCCGGCAGGCGCCGGCGGGGACCACGACGGAGACGTCCGAAGCTCTCGTGATGGCCGTCGGCGCGGCGCCGATGGTGGCCGCGGCGGCGCTGTTGATCACGCCCGCGTACAGCGGGGTCGAGTCGAGATAGGTCGTCGCCGCGCAGTAGATCTCCATCGACATGTTGCGGCTGTCCGTCCAAACGATGTAGGGCTGGCCGTCCTCGCTCAAGGCGATAGCCGGCTCGGTCTGGTTGGCCTTGGCGCCGGTCTCGCCGACCAGGACGTTCGTCCTGACGGCGCCGTCGCTGAGTTCGGTGAAGTAGACATCGGTGTCCGAGCCGTAGGCTCCGACGTTGCGCGTGTCCTGCCAGCAGGCGAAGACCTTGCCCCCGGCGTCGCAGGCGATGGCCGGAGCGGTCTGCGAGGCGCCGGTGGTGTCGTCGATGATGTTCTCGCCGGTCAGAGGCGACGTCGGCAGGCCGTTCGACGAAGCGTAATAGATGTCCGAGTTGCCCGAGACGCTGTTCACCCAGAGCAGGTGCAGGGTCGAGCCGCCCGGCGTCACGGCCAGAGCCGGACCGGACTGATTGCCGTCGCCGGCGACCAGCGCGACGTTCGACCACGAGGCGTTCGAGGCTGCCCCGTAGAGGTCCGCCTGGCCGCTTCGCTTGTCCGTCCAGACCAGGTAGACGGTATCGGAGACGCCGACGGCCATGTCCGGCTCGGTCTGGTCCGCCGTGTTCGTTGTGACGCGGGAAACGGTCGAGCTGGCGAACGCATTGGTCGAGTTGGCCACGTAGATGTCCTGGTTGCCGTTGCGGTCGTCCTGCCAGGCCACGTAGACCCGGCCGGGCGAGGCGCCGTCGACGGCCACGCTCGGCGCGATCTGATGATTGTCGGCGTCGACAACGGCGATTTCCCTCGAGAAGGTCTGACCGTTCGTGCTGACGGAGGCATAGATGTCCCAGTCGCCTCCGCGGTTGTCCTGCCAGACCACGTACAACGTTCCGTCGGCGGCCAGCGCCAGGTCCGGATTGCACTGATCGAGCGAGTGCGTGGTGACCTGGACCGGCGTATCGAAGGTATTCTGGCCTGCGGGCAGCCGGGCGACGAAGATGTCCCTGGCGCCGACCGGGCCGGCGTGCCAGGCCGCCCAGATGTTCCCGGCGGCGTCGGCCACCGTGACGGGGCCTCCCTTGGCGGCCGTGCTGGCCTTGCTGACGCGCCGGTTGCTGCCGAACGACCGCATCTCGGTCGCGAAGGAGTACGCGGCTTCGCTCATGACGTTGCCCGCGATGTCGGAGGCGTTGACCGTCACGAGAACCTCGTGATCGAAGTCGAACAGATCATTGTTCTGGTAGATGAATTCGTAGTCGGTCTTGGAACCCGATCGAATGCAGCGGCCCAGCGGGCTGGTGTACAGGGGCGTGTTGCCCTGATAGATGATCTGGTCGTCCAGCGTGATCGTCACGGAGGCGGCGTTCACACCCTTGCCGGCGTCGGTCACGTGCAGCGTGATCAGGTTGTTCAGCGGGACCTGAATCGCTCCCGGCGTCGGAGACTGTCGGGCTACGACCGGGGCCGTCGCGTCTGCGGCGGCGCCCACGACGGTGACGGTGATCGTCTCGGAATCGCTGAGCGAGCCGTCGCTGACGACGAACGTGATCTCGTGCGAGCCGACCTGGTCGGCGGCCGGCGTCCAACTGAAGTTCTGGCCGCTGAGAGTGGCGCCGGAAGGCAGCCCCGTGGCGGAGTAGGTCAGCCCGGCCCCGTCCGGGTCGGCCCCCGAGAGGGTCAGGGCCAGCGCGTTGTCCTCGTCGACAGAACGGTTCCCGATCGACGCCAGAGCGGGCGCTCGGTTGACGTTGGCGACGGAGATCGTGACGGTCTCGGAATCCTGGACCTTGCCGTCGCTGACGGTGAAGGTGACGCTGTAGGCGCCCGCCTGGGCGAAGCTCGGGGTCCAGGCGAACGTCTGTCCGTTGAAGGTCGCCCCACTGGGCAGGCCGGCGGCGGAATACGTGAGGGAGTCGCTGTCGGCGTCCGTTGCGCCGACGGCGAAGGTCAGGCCCTGGTTCTCATTCGTGCTCTTATTGCCGATGCTGCCCAGAACAGGGGCCGCGTTGGGCTTCGTCACGGTGATCGTGATCGTTTCGGAATCCTGGTGCTCGCCGTCGCTGGCGGTGAACGTGATCTGGCAACTCCCGACGCCGCCCGGCGTCCAAGAGAAGACCTTGTTCGTGAACGTTGCGCCGGTCGGCAGGCCGGTGGCGGAGTAGGTCAGCGTGTCTCCATCGGAGTCGGTCGCCGCGACGGTGAACGTCAACGGCTTGCCCACCTCGGCCTGCTTGTTTCCGATCGGGGCCAGGACGGGCGCGCCGCTGGTCTGGGTCTCGGGCCAGATCGGTCCGCACTGGGCTCTGTACCGATCCCACATGTTGCGGGTGAAGCCGCCGATGCCCGACCACCAGCCCTGGAACTCGCCGCCGGACGCGGTCATCGCCATGTACCGGTCCGTGTAATCGAAATAGGCGTTGTGGTTCCAGAGTTCCTTGCCGCCCTCGGTGAGCAGAGTGGCCAGGGCCGTGCCGTCAAAGGGCGGTCCGGCCACGTTGCGATACCCGGTCTCGAGCCACTTGTTGCTCATTTGAGGATTTGTGGAGTGTCGAATGCCCCACTCAGGCATCCCGATGTCCGACTGACTGTAGGGGATCTTCTGGGCATCCCGGGAATCCGGAGCCCACGTCGGCCCGTTCGTGATGTCCACGTCGGCCTGGGTCACGTAGAAGGTCTGGTCGTCTTCCCCGAAATGAACATAATCGGACGGCTCACTCCCGGGGCCGTGCCCCGGCGAATAGAGATAGTCTCCCGATTTCTGGCCGATGGCCTTCATCCCCGCGTCGTGCAGGACAATGCCCGCGAAGAGAATGGGCCACTTGCGTCCGCCTGCGACCCCCCCGTCATTGAGCCAGACCCACCGGCCCCCGGCCTCGACGATCCCATGCATATCGATTCCAAGCTGCACGAAGCGGGTCAGGAGCAGTTGCTTCTGCTCATTGGTGAAATCCACATGCAGCATCAACGCCGCGACGCTGGTCTGGGTGTGCATTTCACGACCATAGTTGGGCATGTTCATCGCCGGATGCACGTAGTCTCCCTGCCATCCGGCGAAGTGATCCAGCCACGGCGATGCAAAATAATCAGCCACCGTTTGCAGCGAAGGTGTGCCGCTGACCGCCGGCAACCGCTGCAGAACGGAGTAGTCGAGCATGCTCTTGTTGAACTTGACGGTCTTGTCGGTTCCACAGTAAGCCGGACGAAAGCTGCCGGCGGCAGCGGGGGATGCCAGCACCGTCAGGATGGCCGCCCGAGAGAGCTGCGGCCGAGAATACTCCGCAATGCTGATGACGGACACGATCGAAGAGTGGGGCGCCACTACCCGGGGATTGGACGCGGAGACGTTGAACGCAATATTCAGCGAAGCCTGGTAGGGGATGGGATTCCAGCAGATGGCGTTGTCGTATCCGACGGCGCCGACCTTCGGGTCCGGATTGACCATCGATCCGTTCATGATGCGAGTGCCGGACAGCACGCTGGCCGGATTGAATTCGACGATGGTCACGGGACCGACTACCCAGAAGTCGCCGTTGACAAACTGCCCGACGTGGTAGGCTTTGTCAAATCGCCAGGTGATGCCGAACTGATGAAGGACTCGTGCCTTGTAGGAGACATGGTCGGGCCATGCGGCCGCGTAGGTCGTCGCGTCGGCTTGCTGGATCACCACGATATCGCCCGCGGCGGCCTGGGACCGCACCTGATCCAGGGTCTTCCAGGGTCGCTCGCTGGTGCCGGGGTTGGAAACGGCCCCGCTGGTGGTGTTCAGATAATATGTCGCCCCCTGGGCTGGAAACGCGATTCCAGCGGCTGAGAATGCGAAAATGCAACAGAGCAAGGCGGCGGAATGGCCCATGATGCGACCGGTCGACTTCTCGCCGTGATACTGCCCGCCCAACTGCCTGATTGTCATATAGACCCCCAATACTGATATTGGCGCCATGCCGCGCGCGGGAGTCGCTCCTCAGGACTCCTTGCCCAAATTGTAAAATCCAATTGCGTCAAGAACAACCACTAATCCTGGGTGGGAATCTCCGCCTCATGACGCCTGCGGGGAGAGCCTCTGATTTTCACGACGGGAATCGGGCCAGGTTCCCGGCGAGGGGAACCGGTGGGCCGGGTGCTTTCCGGGGTCATTTTTGGCTTGAGTCGCCCCGGTGTAGCGTCGATAATAAGCGAACGGCAACACACGCAAACTGTCGGACTGCGATAGACTGACTCCCTGATCGATGCAGGATCCGGCCGCCTCAGGTTTCGTCTCGGTTTGTGACGTGGGTCGATGAACGATATACTACTCCGGGGATACGCATGTAGGTGTACCTCTTTTTGACGGAACAGAAACTACTATGCAATTGCGGCACAGGCATATCACAGGGGATCGTTGGAAGGGGGGAACCACCCTCGGTGCGGCGACAATCGTCGCGGCGGTCCTGTTGGTGGGCTCTGGCGTGGCGTATAGGCTCTGCATCCCTCGCTGGAAGATATCCGCGGACAAGCACATTCAACTGCCGATTCCCTTGAGTCGCTTTCCCAGTCAGATTAGCGGTTGGGTGGGGCAGGACCTGGAGATCGACCCCGGCGCTCTGATCTACATGAAGGAGAACTTCGCTGACGATTACGTGAGTCGCAGATACGTGGACGCGCGTCAGCGATTCGCGGCGGATCTCTACGTCGTCTATTGCGCGACGCGCATGTCCGGGATTCTCGGACACAAACCCCAGCGATGCTACCCCGGAAACGGCTGGATCTGGGACAGCACGACTCCTTTGAAGATCGCCGCTCGATCCGGAAGGACCGTCGAATGCCTGATTCACTGTTTTCACAAGCCGACTCCGGCATATCAACAGGTCTATGTGATGAACTACTACGTTCTGAACGGGCGGGTCACTCTGAGCGAGAAGGAGTTCTCGGGGTGGTTCGGCCGGACACCGAACGTGGCGGGGGACCCCGCCCGATACGTCGCTCAGGTTCAGATCAGTTCGATCTCCGAGCAAGCGTCCAAAGCCCTGGCCTCCGACATCGCCGACGCGATCTTTGCGTATCTGCCCGACAAGGACGGACGCGTCGTCGCGGCGGAGGCGTCGGACGAGCCGGGACCGGCGAAGGAAGCCACCGGATCCGACCGGTAACGGCCTGACGCGACACGACCGAAATCGTCATAAGTCTTTGTTGCACAATGGAATGTGTCTGTGCCACGCGTGTGGCCGACGGGGACGGAGTATGCCCACGCAGTGTGTGGTCGCGACAATCGAAGCGATGGATCGTCGGCATCGCGTCACGTGCCGACGCAAAGGAATGCGATGATTCCCACGGCATCTCGATTCGAGATCAGCAAGCGACTTCTCCTGATCAATTCAGCGAGTTCCATCGGGGCGCAGATACTTCAGTTCGGCCTGCAGTTCTGGCAGCAACAGCACTTGTTGCACCGGATCAGCGCGGATGAATACGTCCTGTACCCCTTGGTCATGGCCATCACGGGTCTCGTTCCTTTGTTCACCGTGATTCTGACCTCCGGACTGGGGCGGTATTTCGTCGAGGCGTACGCCCGGGGAGATGAGGCCCGAGTGAGCCAGATTGTCTCGTCCATGGTTCCGTTGCTTTTGGTGGCCGGCTTGTTGCTGATGGGGCTCGGCCTGGTGTTGGCATGGTACGTCGACTGGATCCTGGTGATTCCCAAAGGAATGATCTGGGACGCTCGTTTGATGCTGTGCCTGTGGTTCTTCTCGCTGGCGATACAGTTGCCTTGCGGGCCGATGGGACACGGGTTGTTCGTGCGTCAGAAGTTCGTCACGAGCAATCTGATCTCAGTCGGCTCCACCGTGGTCCAGACCGTCATCTTGCTGTTCCTGCTGCTTGCGGTAAGCACCCGGGTACTGTGGGTCATGGTCGCCATGTTCGCGGCCCAGATGTTCTCCCTGGTGGTGAACATGGTGGCCTCGTTGCGGGCGATGCCCTCGTTGAGATATCGATATCAGAAGATCCGCTGGGATCTGGTTCGCACGGTCACCGGCTTCGGAGGATGGAGTTTTGTGCTCGCCGTGAGCCTGCGAACGAGAGAGTACTTTGTTCCGTTGATCATGAACCATTTGGCGTCGGCCGTCGATGTGACTTCGTACACCCTTGGGATCATGGGACGTCGTCAAATCGATCAGTGGTTCGACGTGGCATCGAGGCCGGTCCATCCCATCATCACCGGCATGTACTCGATGGGAGCCATCGATCGATTTCGAAACGCGTATTTGCGGGGAGGAAGGATCGGACTGTGGGTCATCCTCTTGGCGGTGATCCCGGCCGTGATCTTCGCCGAACCGGTGATCGTTCTGTATGCAGGCGAAACCTATGTGGAGGGCGGGACGGTGATGGCTCTGACTCTGGCCTGTTATGTCCTGTCCGCCGGGAACTGGCTGGGCTGGGGGATGGCGGTGGCCAGGGCGCAGTTGCGTCGTCTGAGCTACCGGGTTTGTCTGACCCAGTTGTTGGCGGTGCTGGGGATTCTGCTGCTGACGGGCTGGCTGGGTCTCGGCGCGATTGGAGCCGCCGTGGCCAGTTTCGTTGTCATGGTTTTCTCAGATGTATTCCTCATGTTGCCCATCGGTCTCCGCCTTGCGGAAGTGGATCTCGACACGTGGGTTCGGAAGACGCTCGTGCCGGGCCTCGTCCCGGGGTGTACGGCGGCCGTCGCGTGGCTCTCGCTGAACCTTCTGGTCAAGCCGGACAGTTGGCTCGAGGTGGGCTGGTGCACGGCGCTCGGCGGGTTGTGCTATGCCGCCGTGCTGCTGGGAGTGTGTCTGGAGCCGCGGGACAAAGAGGATCTGGCGATGATCTTCGCGAAAGCCAAGATGTTGCTGGCGGGGCAGCGTAGTTGTGCCCCGTGACGGGGGCGAGATTCTCGTGGCGCAGCCGTGCGACTCCATTGGAGAAGCCCGCCCGCTTCCGGGCCGGCACGAGGGGCCGACCGGAATGGTCTGCGGATTCGCCAAAATGAGCGTGACTGGCGAGCCAAAAAGAGTGAGGTCGGATGGCAAACGCCGTCTCGATGGGTGTCGGCTATCTGCCTCGTAAGGGTATGGCAATAAAACACTTACAGGTTCTCTGTTCATTCTCCGTACCGGTCTCAGGGTGATAGTTTAGGGAATATAGGGTAGTGAGGGGCATTTTTTTTGTTGACTTCGATGGTCCAGCATGGTATACTGCTCCAAAATGGTGGACGTCTGAAGGTTGTGTATGCCTTTCGGGAATCGTGTCCGAGCCCACCGGGGACAGAAGTCCGCGGGCTACGCCAACTAAATAACGTAATGGAGGAGCAGATTATGGAGAAGGCAAGAAGAGGTGTGCTGTTGATGATCGTGGCCGCTGTCACCTGTGTGGTGGGCGGTCAGGCCATGGCGTTTGACAGCGTCTGGAACACGGGTGTGGACGGGTCGGGAAACGTCTTGACGAGCGGGAGCACGGATAACCACTACACTCTGGAAGGCACGTTCAGCGCGATCGCGACGGATCCTCACCCGTGGTGGGTCGCTGCCCCTGCCGGTAGCATGTGGATTGCCCCCACGCTGTCGAATGTGACCGATGCTCCTGGCGTGTATACCTTCGAGCAGAGATTCAACCTGACTGCCGACGACCTGGAGCATAGCTCGTTCGTGCTCAATGGCGAGTGGGCGACGGATGATGGCGGCAAGATCTTCTTCAAC
The DNA here is from genome assembly GCA_039679525.1 of Phycisphaerales bacterium. Taxonomy (GTDB): domain Bacteria; phylum Planctomycetota; class Phycisphaerae; order Sedimentisphaerales; family Anaerobacaceae; genus PLanc-01. Next base: position 12,058 of record JBDKUU010001094.1, read on the forward strand.
GGTGTGGACACGGGCATCAGTCGAGTGGGGATGGGCTTCGCGACCCTGGAGAGTTTCGTGATCAGCAGGGTATTCAAATAGGGTGAGAATGTGATCCGGTTTGAGGTCACAAACAATCCTCCGCAGGATGGTCCGAACCCGACGGCGCTGCTCGTCACCAACTTCGGGCTCACGGCTTACCCGGTGCCCGTTCCCGGAGCGTTGCTCCTGGCCGGTCTTGGTTCCTGCGTGATCGGGTATGTTCGCCGAAGAGGCATCCTGTAAGATAAGTTCTATCTGTCGGATGTTTTCCAGGAGGCGAGACGTATCGTCTCGCCTCCTGCTTTTGTATTTGACCACACCTTTCGCTGTCGGGGGAAGCGACGGCAGTCGGTTTCCTTGCATGGGGGCATGGGGCTCTTGGTGGATTGCGAGTTGCATGCAGGGAACGTTTCTTCACTGAGCACACGTCATTTCCATCACGGAGATGATCCGCAATTTCGGGAGTATTCGATTCTCTTTTGCGTGTGAGGAAAGACCGCCATGAAGATATCTGTCGTGCTGTTGACCTACAACGGGGGAGACAGGCTGCGACGCATCGCCGAAATCCTTCGCTCGCAGGAATTCGCGGGGGAGGTCGAATACGTAGCCGTCGATTCCGGTTCTACAGACGGTACCCCGGAGTTTCTCGCAGGCAGGGGCTTTCACGTGTACGCCGTGGAGAAGAAGGATTTCTCCTTCGGGCCGGTTCTCGACTATGCCTTTCAGTGCGCGACCGGCGATGTTATCATGACACAATCCCAGGATGTGGTTCCCATAGACTCGACGTACCTGCGCGTGATGACCGAACCGATCCTCAAGGGGCAGGCGGATGTGGTCCAGGGAGACGCTCCCCCGCAGCCGGAGGATACGTCGGTCTTTCTCTGGGATCGAATGGGCGTCGGGTACTTCACGAGCGAAGGCCGTGCTTTCATGAAGAAATACGGCAACATTGGTCTGTCCTGCACATGCCTGGCGATGTCTCGTGAGGCGTGGAAAGCGACAGGGTTTGGGAACGGTTCCTACTCGCAGGATAAATACATCCAGAGACTTCTCGCGGAGAAGGGATTTCGCATTGTCGGCTCGCCCGGGATCGTCGCTTGGCATGGCCACTCCTACACCTTCTCTTCTCTCGTCCGACGATGTCTCAACGAGGGAATAGGCTGGCGCAGTGCGGGCGTGCGGTATTCATTGGGGCTGTGCCTGCGGGATCTTTCGATTGGTTTCGCCAGGCACCTTCCGAAGTGGTTGGGGGCGGTGCGCAGGGGGCAGGCGCGAGACTGCGCCAGCCTGCTGTTCTTCCAGATTCGCCCCGTGTGTGTATGGATCGGCAATCGCCTCATGAAGGACGTGGTTCTGTAGGCGGGCCGATTTTGCGGGGGAATTCCGACTGGCGATACCCTCCTCCCGCGATCGTCGTTGCGAAGCGAGACAAGAGAACTTTCACTTGACCTGTCGTGCTCGAGAACCTATCCGGAAAGGACAGCAGCCTATCCGGAAAAACGTCCTTGAGTCCGTTCCGGTTACAATTAAATGTGCACTGGAGTGTTCATATGGAGAGAATATACATCGCTGGATGTGGAGGAATGCTTGGAGAGGGGTTCTATCGGCAATTCGGACGTGAGTACGAATTGCGGTGTACGGACAAGGATGTGAACGACTCGTGGCTGAGTTTTCTCGACTTCCGCGACTATGAGGCCTACCGGAACGAGGTGAAAGCCTTTCGTCCGAACTACCTTTTCCATCTCGGCGCCTACACGGACCTCGAATACTGCGAACGAAACGCCGACGACACGTACGCCACCAACACGGTTGCGGTCGAGAATGCGGTTCATATAGCCAATGAGCTGGACATTCCCGTGCTGTACATCAGCACGGCGGGGATTTTCGACGGCGGCAAAGACCTGTACGACGATTGGGATCAGCCGAACCCCCTGGGGGTGTACGCGAGATCGAAATACATGGGAGAACGTTTCGTCGTCGAGAACGCGCGGCGGTACCTGGTCTGCCGGGCGGGCTGGATGATGGGAGGCGGTCCTCGCAAGGACAAGAAATTCATCCAGAAACTCATGGCGCAGTTGAAGGCGGGCAAGAGAGAACTCCATATCGTCAACGATAAGGACGGGACGCCCACCTACACCCACGATTTCGCCAGGAACGTGAAGCTCCTGCTCGAAAAGGAGTGTTGGGGACTCTACAACATGGTCTGCGGCGGGCAGACCAGCCGATTGGACGTCGCCCGGGAGTTGCTCCGCATCCTCCACCTGGAGGCGCAGGTGTCCGTGATTCCCGTCGGTTCGGACTTCTTCAAAGACACGTACTACGCCGCACGTCCCCCGTCAGAGCGACTTGTCAATCGCAAGCTCGACATCAGGAAGCTCAATATCATGCGTGAGTGGAAGGTCGCCCTGGATGAGTACGTGAAGAGTTCGTACTCGGATTACCTGTGACCGGACGAAGAAGCGAGTTTTCGTTGCGGAATAGGAGAAGAACCGCGTGTTCGTCAGCGTGACGATACAGACATACAACCGCTCCGCGGTGTTGGCTCAGACGCTCGACAGTCTGCGATCCCTTCGATGCCCGGAGAAAGCGGACTATGAGATCCTCGTCGTCGACAACAACAGCAGCGACGACACGCCGAAGGTGATTCGCCGGTACATGGACTTGTTGTCGCCTCGCCTTCGAAGCGTCTTCGAGCCCCGCCAGGGCCTCAGTCACGCGCGAAACCGTGCGTTGGCGGAGGCCAGGGGGGAGATCGTGTCGTTCATCGACGACGATGTCGCCGTCGATTCGGACTGGCTGATTGCCGTGTGCGACGCGTTCGCCAGGCACTCGGCGTCCGTCGTCGGGGGACGCAGCTATCTGATCTATCCCACACGCGAGGGGCGGCCTCTCTGGCTTGCGGCTCACCGGGAGACCATGTACTCACGGCTGGATCATGGCCCTGAAACGCTGGTCGGGACGGACAAGGAACTGTTTGGCCTGAATTTCTCGGTGCTCAAGCGTATGGCGATTGAGGTAGGCGGATTCGACAGCGCCTACGGCAGGTGCGGGGCCAACTTGGCCTGTGGAGAGGAAGGCGATCTGCTGGATCGCGTCCGCCGTGCCGGGGGCGTTGTGGTGTACGAACCACGAGCCGTCGTGGGCCACAGGGTTCCGGCTGAGCGGCTTGCGAAGAAATGGGTGCTTACGCGGGTCTACTACGGAGGCGTGTCGTCCGAGCGGCTCTCGAGAGTTCGGGGAGGGCGGTTCGAACGAACGGGGCCGCTCCTGGTCCATGCGCTTCGTTGTTGGGGCAGCGTTGGAAGGGCGTTGCTGTCGCGAGGCATGCCGCCTCAGGAGTTCTTCGAAAGACAGTATCACGCGTACTTGAGCCTGGGGCGAT
>JBDKUU010001095.1:0-8836 GCA_039679525.1 Phycisphaerales bacterium
CAGGTTGGGCGGGTTGAGCCGGGTCCGCGGGCTGAGCCACAGGAGCCGGCTCCGGAACCGTCGCGCCGGGATTCGGCTCAGGCAGAACCAGGGGCGACGCACTGTTGTTGCCGTAGGTGAAGCCGAACTTGGCAGGCAGGGCCCCCTGCCCGCCGACGCTGCCCAGAAGACGATCGTGCTCCGTCTGCAGGGCTTTCATGTCGCCGGCTTCCAGGGCCCGCCGAACGCCGGTCTGCGTGCCGCCGAGCATCTTGCTGAGGCACTGCTCTTCGGTCTCCAGCAGCACTGTGGCCAGGTAGTTCCTGGACAGGCCGCTGAGGGCGTTGTTCTGCGTGCCACGGACGTACCGTTGAATGGCGTACGAGTAAAGCTGGGCAAATTGTTTGGCGAGCTGGGCGTTGGAGGCGCCGCCCGCGGTGATCTTGACGCTGAGAAGCTTGAGAATGCTCGTGTCGACGAGCTCGTACTTGACGCTCCAAGCCGCATAGCTCTTGATCCGAGCGTCAGCAATCCGGCCGAGCAGCTCGATCGCCTGGGGCGTGTCGTACCGCCCGGCGAACTGGGCCATCAGGTTCAGGACCTCCGCGCTGCTGGTCGCAGCCGCCTGGTTGCAGGCGTCGAGGATCTTGCGGGAAGTCGCCGCTGCGGCGGCCTGATCCTGGCCGAGTTTCTCCCAGAGGCTCGGGCTGGTCGCCACGCGCACGGCCCAGTAACGGACCGCGCTGGCTTCCTGCGAAATCATGCGAACGCCCAGATCCACCAGCTTGGGATCGTTGAGCTCGTTGACGAGGATCAGCAGGTTGGCGAAGACCTTGAACCGCCTCGCCGGGTCGCTGATCTCGTTGGTGGCGTAGTCGAAGCCCTTGTTGATCTCGCGAAGGCAGGCTTCGGAGAACCGCTGGGCGTACTGGGCCTGGGCGGCCTGGTGACCTACGATGGAGGCCCGCGCCCTGGCCACTTCCGTGAAATCGACCGTTCGGACCAGTCTTCCGATCGCGTCGGCGGCGAACGCATCGATGATCTCGAAATCCTGTTGGGTCAGGACACTCTTCTTGATGACCACCTCGATCTGGCTGCTGTCCACCTGGGCCCGGGAGGCCACGGACAAACACAGAACCAGACCACCAAGGAGGATGGCGGAAAACGCACGTCTTACTATCATTTCGTTAGCATCCCTTTCAACGAGCCTCCGGTCATTTTATCCAGCTTAACGTATCGGCCCCCCCCCTGTCAAGCGAAATCAGGCTCTGGCGGACACTTACGACGCTTTGGGACCGATAAATCAAGGCGTTTCGACGAAGCGGAAGGAACGGACCGATCCGGAGTCCACCGCCAGGACAGGAAGCACCGCTTCGCGGGGAGGCGGCGGGAGTTTATCGCTTTGTCGCCACCAGCATTGGGGGTGCTGCGTACGCCTTAGAATACCGACGCAGCATCAATTCCTTGGCTCGCCACGATCTCCAGAGGTATAATGATGGATATGATTCAAAAGACTGTGCAGAGACGACGGTTGGACGATTACTCGGAGATCAGGCAGAACCTGGAGTATTGGCTGAGCCGGCCCCCTGAAGAGCGTCTTGCGGCGGTCGACGAACTCAGACAAAGCCTCTATGGACATTCGCAACGACTTCAAAGAGTTGCTCGAGTCATTCAACAAACACAAGGTTGAATACGTCATCGTGGGTGGCTATGCCGTGGCGTTTCACGGGGCGCCACGCGTCACGGGCGACATCGATCTGTTCGTCCGACCGACGAGCGACAACGCCAAGCGAGTGCTTCGTGCTCTCGATCAGTTCGGGTTTGGCTCGCTGAACCTGTCTGAAGACGACTTCACAACGCCGGGCATGGTCGTCCAGTTGGGCGTCCCCCCTGTGCGAATCGATATTATCACGCGGGTCAGCGGGGTCCCCTGGGAGAAAGCCGATGCCGGCAAGGCCGCAGGCTTTTACGCAGACACTCCAGCCTACTTCATAGGACGAGACGATCTCGTCGCAAACAAACGTGCAACCGGACGCAAGAAGGACCTCGCCGATGTCGAAGCTCTTGGAGAACCATAGGGATCTGGCCGACACGACCGCGCTCGCCTTCACGCCGTCGGAACGCCCTCGCACCGAACGCAATGACCCACGCGGGCAAATGGCTTAGGCCGCGGACGCCGGATGAGCAATCGGTTGACTTGCGAAAACCGGAAGGGGATTGTAGAATCCTGAAAACAAATAGGTAATGTCGCCGAAATCCACGGCGTGTCGTGGATGCGGGGGACCCAGGTTCCAGGGGCGAACTCCCTTCGGGGGGAAGGCACTTCCAAGCCTCAGCCCGTCAGCTAACCCCGCAGGCATTTGGCAGGGCATCGAACGGGGAAGAAGCAACTGCCGCCATGCCGGCAGTTTTTTTTTGCCCCGGGTCTGCCCCCAGGCAGAAGGAGAACATGGCGTCGAATCCTGACAGGAACAAGACCTTCACGCAGAGAGCGGTGCGCCGGGTGCTGGGGGCGCCGCACGACCTCCGCGACCCCCATGTCTTTCACAAACTGTCGCTGATCCCCCTGCTGGCGTGGATCGGATTGGGCGCCGATGGTCTGTCGTCCTCCTCGTACGGCCCCGAAGAAGCGTTCAGGGTCCTCGGGAGCCACACGTACCTGGCTGTGTTTCTCGCCGCGGCGGCGGCCTTCACCGTGGGGATCATTTCCTATACGTATTCGCGAATCATCGAGCATTTCCCTCACGGGGGCGGCGGGTACATCGTCGCCACGCACATGCTCGGGGAGAAGGCCGGCGTCATCTCCGGTTCCGCTCTGATCGTCGACTACGTGCTGACGATCACCGTGTCCATCACGTCGTGCGTGGATTCCCTGTTCAGCTTCCTGCCCCTGGAGTACCAGCAACACAAAGTCCTGACCGCCTCGGCGCTGATCGTGCTCCTTATGGTTCTCAATATCCGCGGAGTCAAAGAGTCGATCGAGATCCTAACGCCCATCTTCCTCACATTTCTTGCCACGCACATCCTGCTGCTCGGCTACGGCATCTTCAGCAATCTCGGCAGTCTCGGTCCCCTGGCGAGCCACATCCACGTCGAACTCTCCAACGATCTGTCCAGCCTGGGAGGCATGGGCGTTCTCCTGATCCTCCTGCGGGCCTACTCCCTCGGCGGCGGCACCTACACCGGCATCGAGGCGGTCTCCAACGGCCTGCAGATCATGAGAGAGCCCAAAGTACGCACCGGAAAGCGCACCATGCTCTACATGGCCGTTTCCCTGGCCTTGACCGCCGGCGGGCTCTTCTTGTGCTACCTGCTGGTGGGCGTCGAACCCATCCCGGGGCGAACGCTCAACGCCGTCCTTGCGGACAACCTCTTCGGTCAGTGGCGGTTCGGCGGAATCCTCGCGTTGATCACCATCCTCTCCGAAGGCGCGTTGCTGCTTGTCGCCGCCCAGACCGGCTTCATCGACGCACCTCGCGTCATGGCCAACATGGCCATCGATTCCTGGCTGCCTCATCGATTCGCCTCTCTGTCCGACCGCCTGACGATGCGAAACGGCGTCCTGATGATCGGGATGGCCGCCTTTCTCATGCTGGTCTACACTCGCGGCTCCATCTCGGCCCTCGTGGTCATGTATTCCATCAACGTGTTTCTGACGTTCTCGCTCTCGGAATTCGGAATGGCCCGCTTCTTCTGGAAGAACCGGAGGAAGGAGGCCAAGTGGAAACAACGGCTGTTCATCCAACTGGTCGGCCTGGCCCTGTGCCTGACGATCCTCACGATCACCGTCGCCGAGAAGTTCCGCGAGGGCGGCTGGCTGACGTTGGTCCTGACGTCCCTGCTGATCGGCCTGTGCTACATGATTCGGCGGCACTATGCGACCGTCAGAAGCCAGTTGATCCAGTTGGACAAGATCATGGCGAGAATGCCGCCGGCCAAGCCGATCGCTTCCGAACGCGTCGACAAAGACAACATGACCGCCATCCAGCTCGTCAGCAGTTACAATGGAGTCGGCGTCCACACGCTGTTCTCCATCGTCCGCTCCTTCCCCGGCCTGTACAAGAACTTCGTCTTCGTCTCGGTGGCCGTGATCGATCAGGGCGCGTTCAAAGGCGAGGACGAACTGGAGAATCTCAAGAGAGCCGCGGAAGAGTCTCTCATCAAGTACGTCGAGCTGGCCCGGACGCTCGGGTTCCCCGCGGAGTACCGAATGGCGGTCGGAACGGACGTCGTGGAGACGGGCACGCAACTGTGCGAACGGGTCTCGCGGGAATTCCCCCGCTCGACGGTCTTCTCGGGACAGTTGTCCTTCCGTCTCGAGAAGTTCTACCATCGAATCCTCCACAACGAGGTCGCCTTCGCCATCCAGCGGCGGCTCCAGTGGCGAGGCATCACCAACGTCATCCTGCCGATCCGCATCGGCCTGCGATGAACTGCTCCTTGCCACATCGACTGCTCTAATCCGATAAGTGGACGCCATATCTATGCGAGCGTAAGCAAGCCAAGCCGGATTCGATCCAATCATCCGGCGAAAGCAAGACCGTGGATTCGAGATTCCGCGGAGCCCTCTCCGACTCTACCATGATGCCGGCAGAGCCCGGTTCCGTGGTCTGAACGATCCCGCGGTCCTGGCGAAGTCTCCCTCTTGTCTATCATGCCTCTGGCCCAAAGCGCAAAATCTCGGGGGTCCGGGGGCAGCGCCCCCGCTCCTGGACGCTTTCAACGTTCGGGCTCTCGATAGGACGAAGATGTGTAGAACAACGAGGACCCTACCCCAGGGGACGTCAGAGCCCCCTCGCTTGCTCTCGTCCGCATCCGTTGTGGATACACCCATCTCAGTACACCTTGAATTCCGGAGACGCCTTCGATGCGCTGGCGGTGATCGGGAGCGAGACGCCGGCCTTTGATTGTGCCTGTCACATGGGCGTGCGCAGCAACCCTTGTGCTGGTGGCGCCAAAGCGACAAACTCCCGCCGCACAGCGGCGCTCCGAACCAGGGCGGCGGAATCCGGATCGGTCCGTCTGCTTCCGCTTTGCCTTGAGCCGGGGGAAAGAGTCGGTGGGACAAGCCCCGCCCTACGATTGTAGCTTCCATGGTTTACAGGAGCGGTGTGCGAGGCACACCCTACGCTGCCGCCCCGCCGGTGTTGCGGGAGTGACTGATTCTTGCGGCGTACGGACCGTGTCTCCGGATGGAGAGCGGATGCCGTGCTATCGCGTCCATGCCCTGCGCACGGCCTTCTCCGCCCTGACGATGAGGAACGTCAGCACGCCCAGAGAGAGAGCCAGCGCCAGTTGCGGCCCGGACAGAGGAGTCAGTCCGAAGAAGCGCGCCAGGGCCGGCACGTAGATGGGCAACACCTGGAGCGCGATCGTGGTCGCCGCCACCGCCTCCATCATCGGATTGACCCTGACGGACGAGAAGAGCGAGTATCCCCAGGCGCGCAGACCCAGCGCCTGCCCAATCTGCGCGAAACCCAGCGTCGCGAAGATCAGCGTCTGCCACGTCGTGTCGTCGGGGTTCTGCCGATCGAAGTACGCCGCCCCCACGCTCAACGCCAGTACGCCGATCAGGACGCCGACCCACCCGATGTGCACGACCGTGGCCCGATCCAGGATGGGGCTGTTGGGCGTCCGCGGCGGACGGTTCATCACGTCGGCCTCCGCCGGCTCGAAGCCAAGCCCCAGGCCCATGAGCCCGTCTGTCAGCAGATTCAACCAGAGCAATTGAAGAGGCCGCAGGGCCAGCGCGATCCCGAGCAGCGGAGCGCAGAGCATGACGAGGACCTTGCCCAGGTTGCCGCCCAGCGAGAACTTGATGAAGCGGAGCAGGTTGTCGAAAATGACACGCCCCTCGCGAACGGCCGCGACGATCGTCGCGAAGTTGTCGTCGAGCAGGACCATGGCCGAGGCCTCTTTCGCCACGTCCGTGCCGGTGATGCCCATCGCCACGCCGATGTCCGCCTTCTTCAATGCCGGCGAGTCGTTCACGCCGTCGCCCGTCATCGCGATCACGTGGCCGTTGTTCTGCAGGGCGTCGACGATCCGCAGCTTGTCCTGCGGCGAGACCCGGGCGTACACGCTGGCGCGCTCTGCGACGCGTCGCAGCTCGCGGTCGCTCATATTGTTCAGCTCGACGCCGGCGACGACCTGCGGATCGTCCGAGATCGTCAGGTAGCGTGCGATCGCGGCCGCCGTCAAGGCATGGTCGCCCGTGATCATGACCGGGCGAATTCCCGCCGTGCGGCACATCTCGACCGCGGTCTTGGCGGCCCCCCGCGGCGGGTCCATCATCCCGACGAGCCCGAGGAAGATGAGGTCCTGTTCGAGTCCTTTCGCCGTGTCGGCGGGGACCTCGTCCAGCGGACGAAAAGCGATCCCGAGCACCCGTACTCCCTGCTTGGCCATCTCCTCGGCGATCCCCAGAATGCGGGACCGGCGGTCCGCGGCCATGGGCTCGACAGTACCCGCCGTCCAGACGTGCGACGCCAGTTCGAGAAGCCCGTCGACGGCCCCCTTGGCGAACGCCACATAACGCCGGTCCCCGAGCGACAGCCCGGACTCCTGAAGCCGTCCCGGCGAAGCCACGCGGTGAACCGTCGTCATCCGCTTCCGCTCCGAGTCGAACGGCAACTCGGCCACCCGCGGCATCGCGGCCTGCAATTCCTCTTTAAGAAGGCCCGCGTGAGCCGCCGCGATCACGAGAGCCCCCTCCGTCGGATCGCCGATCGCGTGGAGGTCGCCGCCTTTGACGTCGAGCTTCAGCGACGCGTCGTTGCACAGGGCGCCGGAGATCAGGGTCAGGCGAATCGCCGGGGAGACCTCGCGAAGGGAACTGCGCTTCACTTCGCTGGGCTCGACCGTGGGCTGGCCCCTCTCCATGATCTCCGTGAGATCCAGCCGCTCGCCGGCGACGGCGACCACGGTCACCGTCATGCGGTTCTCGGTGAGCGTGCCGGTCTTGTCGGAGCAGATGACGTCGACGGAGCCGAGCGTCTCGACGGCGGGCAACTTGCGAATCAAGGCGTTGCGGCGAAGCATCCGCTGGGCCCCGATCGCCAGGGTGATCGTGATCACGGCGGGCAGCCCCTCCGGCACCACCGCCACCGCCACGCTGACGGCCGTCAGGAACATCGTGCCGATCGGCTCGCCTTGTAGCACGCCCATGATCAGGATCAGCACCGACACGACGATCCCCGCCACGGCCAGAGTCTTGCCGACCCGGTCGAGCTGCTTTTGCAGAGGCGTGGCCTCGGGCGCGACCTGCTGGATCATCCCGGCGATTTTGCCCAGCTCGGTCCGCATGCCGGTCTCGACCACGACGGCGGCGCCCCGCCCATAGGTCGCGGCGGTACCTAAATACACCATATTGCGTCGATCGCCCAGCGGCAGATCGCCCCCCGGCAGGGCCGCGACGTTCTTCTCCACGGACTCCGACTCCCCGGTCAGCGCCGCCTCCTGAACCCGCAGGTTGACGCTCTCGATCACGCGGGCATCGGCGGGTATGGCGTTGCCGGTCTCCAGCACGATGATGTCGCCCGGGACCAGCTCGCGGGCGGAGATCTCGTGCAGTCTGCCGCCCCGTCGGACCCGGACCACGGGCACGGCCATCTGTTTGAGCGACGCCATCGCCCGCTCGGCCCGATACTCGGACGCGAATCCCAACACGCCGAACAGGATGACGATGGCCCCGATGGCGATCGTCTCCATCCCTTTGCCCAGGAGCCCCGAGACCACCGCGGCGACGATCAGGATCAGAACCATCGTCTGCGTAAACTGCTCCAGCAGCATGCGCAGGGGCCCCTTGGCGGCCTGCTCGTGCAGTTCGTTGGGGCCGTATTGTTGCAGGCGGGCCGCCGCTTCGGTCTCCGTCAGGCCATTCTCGGACGTTGACAACGCCGACAGGACGTCGTCTTTGGATCGTGTATGCCAGTCGTTCTTCGTTGTGGACATCCGCCAAGACTCCCCTGAAAAACCACGAACGCTCTCCGCCACAGCCCCCGAGCATCTTGCGGCCCGCGGTCGGGGCCGCACGGCCCTAGAGGCCCCTCAATCTACCAGTTCGATCCCTGCGGGGGGAGCGAAACCGCCCGGCTAGATTTCATTTTTTTTGCCCCGGCGAATGCTTTACGCACGCCCGGCCGATATGGTACAATGCGAATTCATCCGCCGATGTAGCTCAATGGTAGAGCACGGCTTTCGTAATACGAACCGCCCATCCCTCCTGTCGCGTAACCATCGACCATTCCGAGACTTACAAGTTCCTATACAACCGACAAAACCGCTAATACCGCTGGTGTTGGTTGTAGTCGGTTGTAGTATCGCGACGCAAGACCTCCTCTTCATGGGCCGGCAACCATATGGCTGGACAGGGTTAGTGGCTGTCGAACCGAGTTCGTGACCTTCGGTCACATGTCACGCCAACCCACTCATCCTTTCTCGTTCTTTCCTGCCATTTCACGATCACTTCCGACAAGGCCCAGGGACCCTCCTGCCGGCCCATATGTCGTTCTGTCGCAGACAGATGACACTTGGAGCCGACGGTGGAGGACACCGTACCGGCCTCTCAGAAAAGGAATCACATGCAGATCGTCAGACACATCACGAGTCGAATCCACAGACCGCTGGCAACCGCCGCCACTGCGGTCCCGCCACGGGTCTGTCCGCGGGACGACGGGATCAGATATTGAACAGAACGAACTATGGCGAAGAAAGAAACCAGGAAACGCAAGGAGGCAGCCGCCGGCAAACGTGTGCTGGTCTGGCATGTCTTTCATTGGAAGGAGCGATATGCCGTCGATCCTCGGGACTGGCCCGCCGACCGCGGGCTTCTGTTTGTCCGCCAGGTCGTATCGCC
>JBDKUU010001096.1:0-5458 GCA_039679525.1 Phycisphaerales bacterium
GAAGTCGCCGTAGATGCCGCCGGTGCCGGAGTAGCCGGGGACGGGCTTCGGCGTGCCTTTCTGGTCCGACCATTCCACGTCCAGGTTGCCCCGGCCGGGGAAGTTGTGATGGAGGAGCTTGCCGTTCGGGAAGCGGCAGGTCGCGTACTTCTTGCCGTTCTCGTTGTGGAAGGTCACTTCCTCGGGCTCCATCTCGCGGACGTCGATGGCGAAGGTCGCGCCGCCGAAGTGGTGGGCGCCCCAGTCGGTCATGCCGCCGCCGGAATAGTCTTTGAACGATCGCCAGCTCGTGCCGTCGATGCTGTAGCTGCCGCTCTGTCGGTGAGTGTGGTACGGGGCCCACGGGGCGGGTCCCAGCCACATGTTCCAGTCGAAGCCATCGGGGACGGGTTCGGCGGGTTTGTTGCATTCCACCGGCAGGGGGCCGACGTTGACGTTGATCGATTTGACGATGCCTTTTTCGCCGCCCCAGCAGGCGTTGACGATGCCGCGGTAGTCCTCGAGCACGCGCTGGCTGCCGCCGGAGACGACGCGGCTGTACCGGCGGGCCGCCTCGACCATCAGCTTGCCTTCGCGGAGGGTCTTGGTCTCGGGCTTCTGGCAGTAGATGTCCTTGCCGTTGCGGCAGGCCTCGATCACGACGAGGGCGTGCCAGTGGTCGGGCGTCGCGCAGTGGACGGCGTCGATGTCGCCCCGGGCCAGGACTTCGCGGAAGTCGTTATAGGCCTTGCAGTCCTGGTTGTTGTACTTGCCGTTGACCTGGCCCATTCTCTCTTCTCGCACATTCCGCTTCACGACGCACACGGCGATGTACTGGACGTCGTCGCGCCCCAGGTATGTGCTCCTCTCGCCGCTGCCCATGTTGCCCAGGCCGATGCCGGCCATGACGATCCGGTTGCTCGGCGCGGGCCTGCCCTCGTTGCCCATCGCGGAGGCCGGGATCAGGTACGGAAACGCCACCGAGGCCGCCGTGGCTTTGAGAAACGCCCGTCGACCGCAAGAGATGGCCTGGTCTTTCGCTGGTTGATTCTTCTGGTTTGTCACGTGTTGATCCTTTCCTGAGGTCGGTGTGGATGAATGCTGTGAGTCGTATCCAACGCGAATCTCACGTGCGTGATTCGATGTTCCCCGTCTATGCGGTCACACAATACAAGTACCTCCATAGCCGCCGGCTATCCTACGGCATCTGGGGCGGGCTGGCAAGCAATATGATCTGGGAAACATCGGCGGCTTCGGGCGAACACTATTGCGTAGACAGTTTGGGGGGCGGGATGTAGGATGGGCGGTCGATTTGACGTGAATCCCCAGCGAATGATGGATAGATCGCTTTGCAGATTGGGTGTTGGGATATGGAAAAAGACAAAGAGTTGACGGGCAACGGGGCGAACGGGAACGAGGGCGGCAACGGCGAACGCGGGCTGGACTTCATCCGGCAGATGGTCGCGGACGACATCCAGTCGGGCCGCTGGGGCGGGCGCGTGGCGACGCGGTTTCCGCCCGAACCCAACGGCTATCTGCATATCGGCCACGCCAAGAGCATCAACCTGAACTACGGCATCGCCGCGGAGTTCGGCGGGCAGTTCAACCTGCGGTTCGACGACACCAACGCTGAGAAGGAAGAACAGGAGTACGTGGACTCGATCATCGCCGACGTCCGCTGGCTCGGCGCCGAGTGGGACGACCGGCTCTTCTATGCCTCGGATTACTTCGGCTTCATGTACGACTGTGCGGTCGAGCTGATCCGCAAGGGCAAAGCCTACGTCTGCGACCTGAACGGCGATCAGGTCCGCGAGTACCGCGGCACGCTGACCCAGCCGGGCAGGCCGAGCCCCTATCGCGATCGGTCCATCCAGGAGAACCTGGACCTCTTCGAGCGGATGCGGAAGGGCGAATTCCCCGACGGCGCCAAGACCCTGCGGGCCAGGATCGACATGAGCCATCCGAACCTCAACATGCGCGATCCGATCATGTATCGAATCATGCACGAGCACCATCATCGCCAGGGCGACAAATGGTGCATCTACCCGATGTACGACTGGGCCCACGGGTTCGAGGACTCCCTCGAGGGCATCACGCACTCGATCTGTACGCTGGAATTCGAGAACCATCGGCCGCTGTATGACTGGTTCATCGACGCGGTGAACGAGGGCCGCACCGACGACGGCTCCGGCCCGTGGGGCAAGAAGATCCATCATCCGCAGCAGATCGAATTCGCGAGGCTCAACCTCACGTACACCGTGATGAGCAAGCGGAAGCTGCTCAAGCTGGTCAAAGAGAAGTTCGTTCACGGCTGGGACGACCCGCGGATGCCGACGATCTCCGGCATGCGCCGGCGGGGCTACTCGCCCTCCGGCATTCGCCAGTTCTGCAAGGTCATCGGCGTGAATAAATTCAACAGCACGGTCGACGTGGCCTTGCTCGAACATTGCCTGCGCGAGGATCTGAACAAGACCTCCGCCCGCGTGATGGCCGTGCTGCATCCGCTGAAGGTGGTCATCGACAACTACCCCGAGGGGCAGGTCGAGGAGCTCGACGCGATCAACAACCCCGAGGACCCGAGCGCCGGCACGCGAAAAGTGCCGTTCTCCCGCGAGCTGTACATCGAGCAGGAGGACTTCATGGAGGAGCCGCCGAAGAAGTTCTTCCGCCTGGCCCCCGGCCGGGAGGTCCGCCTGCGGTACGCGTACTTCGTGACTTGTACCCGCGTTGTGAAAGACGCCAATGGCAACGTGGTCGAGCTCCATTGCACGTACGATCCCGCCACCCGCGGCGGCGACGCCCCGGACGGCCGCAAGGTCAAGGCGACGCTGCACTGGGTTTCCGCGGCAAGGGCGAAGAAGGCCGAGGTCCGTCTCTACGACAGCCTGTTCTCCACGGAGAACCCCGACGAGGCGCCGGAGGGCAAGGACTTCACGGCCAACCTGAACCCCAATTCGCTCGAGACGCTGACCGACTGCTACGTGGAGCCGGCTCTGGCGGGAGCGGCCCCGCTGACCCGCTATCAGTTCGAGCGGCTGGGCTACTTCTGCGTCGATCCCGACAGCACGGCGGGCAAGCTCGTCTTCAACCGCACGGTGACCCTGAAAGACACCTGGGCCAAGATCCAGAAGACACAGTCGGAGTAACGTCCGAATGAAACGTGGGAACGCCACAGCCGCGATCGATGCCGCCGTCCAGAGGATTGTAGAGCGATTCCACCCGGCCAAGATCATTCTGTTTGGCTCGCATGCTCGCGGCTCTGCTGCGCCGGACAGCGACGTCGATCTGTTGGTGGTCATGGACGTCAAGGATTCCAAACGACGCCAAGCCGTCGAGATCGACTTGGCATTGGCGGACCGGATGTTCCCGCTGGACCTGATTGTCGTCACGCCGGACGAGTTCGAGAAGTATCGGGATGTGGCAGGCCACATTGTCTATCCCGCAGTCCGCGAGGGCAAGGTGCTTTACGATGCGGCTCAGAAAGGGATTCAGGACTTGGCTTTGCTTCTGTGCTGATTTGTGACGGTCGAACGCTTGTTGACTTCGCGGACATCTTCTCCGATCGAATACAGAAAATCAGGGGAGAAGTCCGCGTTGTTCGGCCAGACCAGCGTATCGATATCCTTGTTGACCCGGAACTGCTTGAAGTAGGATGCATCCTTCAGTGGCTCGAAGATCGGCCCGTCGAGATAGGGGGCCAAGTCGACGAGTTTCGTGCGGTTGTCGTCGAACCGGATCTTAAGGCGATAATCACCGGCATAAGAAGCGCTCTTGACGAAATGCATACCGATCCTCAGACCAGAGGGCGTATCCTGTGGAGTTCTTCCTTGCGTTCCGCGAGATTCCAGTTCTCCAACAATTCCTCTCTGTGCTGGAACGCCCATTCCAGCACCAGGGAAATGACTCGCGGCGGCAACTTCCCTTCGATAATGCGAAGGTCAGCGATCGAGAACTGGGCACGCTGGCGACCGTACTTCGCATGAAAGTGCGGCGGAGCGTGCTACTTCTATCCTACCATGGCTCTTCGCAAATCGGAAGCCAAACGTTCCGCAGGATAGGGTTCGCCGTGGGCGGAATACCTCCAGACTCAGCACACGGATCGGCGCAGGATAGGGATGTTCATCAGGACTGTGGTGATCGCGTAGCACAGGGCGAAGGTGACCAGCGGCACGACGAGCACGCCGAGCAGGAAGCTGCCGTCGCTGGTGTGATGCCGAAGGGCGTGCTGAAGGCGGTTGAGGACGAGCGGGTGCAGGGCGTAGACGCCCAGCGTCGCGGAGGCGACCCACTCGACGGCCGTCTTGCGAAAGCCTGCGACTGGCGAGCCGAGGGTTTCCCGACGCCGGGCGATCCAGAAGATCGCGATGGACGGCAGCACGATCGGCGGGGTGAAGAAATCGAAGAGGAACCGCTTGCCGGGACCGACGCCGCCCTGTCGGGCGATGAAGGCCGGAGCGAAGGCGGCCAGGTAGACCACGCACAGGAGAACGCCCAGGACGATGTATTTCGCGGGCGGCATCTTGCGGGGATCGATTTGGCTCAGCTCGAAGCCGAGCAGATAGAACGCGATGTACGGGACAAACAGTGTGAAGATCGATCGCTGATTCTGCCAGAGCAGGTTGTCGGCCTGGCCGTAGGCGTTCGCCAGGATCAGCATCAGGACGATGACGAACACCCGTTCTCTTTGCGTCGCGTGGCGAACGAACGTTCGCAAGGCGGGCGTCACGAGGTACAGCCCGACGATCATGTAGAGGAACCACAGGTGATAGTAGGGGTCGGCCGTGATGATCAATTCGAAGACCCTCCCGGCGGTGAGGTGTTCCTTGTCGACGAACGCCCTCACGAATAAGTATACGACCGTCCAGATCACCAGCGGCGCGCCCACGCGGGTCATCCGCTTTCTGTAGAACTCTCCGAGGGGCTCCTCCCGCGAGGTGTTCAGCAGCAGGGCCCCGCTGATCATCACGAACACGGGAATCGAGCAGAAGCACGCGTAGAAGATCGCCGTGCCCAGCCACCAGTGGAACGAAAACACGGTCGAGCTCATCGTCAGCCCGATCGTGACATGCGCGGTGACGACCAGGTAGATCGACAGGATGCGGAGCTTGTTGATGTACTGAATGCTTCTGGATCGTTCCTGCGGCACGGGCGGTCCTTCCATTGTCGTCGCCTTCGCGCCGGCACGCGCCGGGGGAAGGCCCAAGCCGCCAGATTGTAATCCGCGTCACCGGCAAATCAAGGACAAAGCCGCGGGATCGATGCGCAGGGCCCCCTCGACCTCCTCGGCTCTTGACGCGCGGGTTGAGAACCCACCCTATGAATACCTCCAGGGGCTCTGCCCTCGTTGTTCTACACATCTCTGGCAGGCCTTACACGCCCGCGGCGGGCGTGTAAGGGAGATTTTGCGCTTTTGCCAGAGGCATGATGCCGGCAGAGCCCGGTTCCGTGGTCTGGACGATCCCGCTGTCTCGGCGAAGTC
>JBDKUU010001097.1:0-1902 GCA_039679525.1 Phycisphaerales bacterium
TCTTCTTCACGACCTGCGCGACATAAGAGCGCAGAAGATAACGCCTCCCGGCGTCACTACAAACGAGATCTCCATTGCGGCCGGCGGGCGTTCGCGGTACAGTACCGGCACGTATTGAGGTCGGGAATCCATCGGATCCGCAGGGGCGGCGTGGCTGTCTCTGGTGTCTGCGGGGTGCAAAATGGCCGAACATGTGCCGATGCGCGACGAAGCCTTCGCTCTGCTGAGGCAGTACAACAAGAACGAAGCTCTGATCAAACACGCCTTGGCCGTCGAGGCGGTGATGCGGTACTGCGCCCGCAAGCGGGGGCGGGACCCCGAGCCTTGGGGCCTGGTCGGGCTGGTCCACGACCTGGACTACGAGCAGTTCCCCGAGCAGCATTGCCACAAGAGCGGGCAGATCCTCCGCGAGCACGGCTGGCCCGAGGAGTATATCCGTGCCGTGATGTCCCACGGCTGGGGTATCTGCACGGACGTCGAGCCTCTGACCGACTTGGAGAAGACCCTGTACGCGATGGACGAGCTGACCGGACTGGTCGCCGCGACGGCCCTCGTGCGGCCGAGCAAGAGCGTTCTGGACACGACCGCCAAGTCCGTGAAGAAAAAATGGAAAGAGAAGTCCTTTGCGGCGGGCGTCAACCGCGAGGTCATCGAGAAGGGGGCGGCCCTGCTCGGGACCGACCCCGGTCAGTTGATCGACGACGCCATCGCAGGGATGCAGGAAGCGGCCGAGGAAATCGGCCTCAAGGGCAACACAGAGTGAAGACAAATCCGAAACTCGAATCTCGAAATTCGAAACAAATGCAAATGACCAAAACCGAAAATCCAAAACAGGACCCGCGACAGGCGACAGCGTTTCCGTCATTCCGATTTCGTGCCTTGAATTTGTTTCGAATTTCGAAATTCGGATTTCGGATTTCCCTGTCTGTCGTGAGCGTGCTGCTGGTTTTGCTGGCCCTGGCCGGTTGCGAGGGCAAGAGGAAGGCGGCTCTGACAGACGAGGAGATTCGGCTGAAGACCTACGCGCCGCTGCCGACCCAGCCGGACGAGATCCTCATCAGTGGCGAGACGATCACCTGCGAGGACGTCATGGTTTCCCCGCCGAAGGAGGACACCGAGGGGCCGTCCTTGAAGGAACGGTTGGAGGCCAGAGCGAAGGAGGTTCCGCTCGATCAGTTCATGGCGGAGACTCGTCCGCTGATTCAGCAGCGGCTCAATCGCAACATCATCACACGCATCGTGTTGTCCAAACGGGCCCGGCGGGAACTGGGCGAGAAGGCCGACGACACGCTGGACAAAATGGCGGAGAAGGAGCTTCGCAGGTTCATTCTCGAAGAGCACGGCGGCAACGGCGCCGATGCCGATGCCGCGCTCCAGAAGCGGGGCATCAACCGCACCACCTACAAGGAGCGATGGAAGCGGGATTTCCTCACGCAGTACGTGGTCGATTCGACGTACCGCCGGAATCGGCCTGTCACCTACGGCGAGATCGTCGCGCAGTACGACAAGGTGAAAGACAAGGAGTTCCTGCGGGAAGGCGTCCTGCAGTTGCGGCTGATCGATCTCGATGTCGCGAAGGTGCAGGTGACGGATCCCAATGACGACCCGCTGAAGAAGACCCGCCAGACGGCGGAGGAGCTGCGGAAGAGAATCGACGCCGGCGAGGACTTCGGCGAATTGGCGAAGAAGTACTCGAACGATCCTCGCGGCAGCACGGGCGGCCTCCTGAAACCCCGCAACCCCAATTCCTTCGAATCGCCGTACGACGTGCTGGCTGCGAAGGCCAAGGAGATGCAGGTGGGCCAGGTCGCCGGTCCCATCGAAGTGCCCGGGCGGGTCTTTCTCGTGAAGGTGGAGGCCAAGCAGGATCAGGGCTATCGCCCCGTGACCGAAGTCGAAGAC
>JBDKUU010001098.1:0-2147 GCA_039679525.1 Phycisphaerales bacterium
GTCGATGTAGCCGATGATCTCGCGGACCTTGAGAATCTCCAGGCCGTACTCCTCGTGGGCCAGGGCGAAGGTCAGATACTTGCCCTCCTTGTCGAGCATTCCCGTCTGTTCTTTGTGAGTCACTGTCGCTGTCGCCATGATGGAGCCCTCGATCGATTCCCACTTATGGCCTGGAGGCTACGAAACACTCCAGCCCCAATGGAGATTCCCATCGGACCATTCGGGGAGACAATAAAGGCAGGATTCGACTAGTCGTTGGCGCTAATCCCGTAGCCCGGCGCAACAAGGCCCTACGACAGCCAGGCGATTTCCCGGGATGAGTCGGAGAAAGGCAGATAGACGGCGAGAAGAATCGCATTCAGCGAGTCGCTGCAACCGGGAAGGCCCGGGACAGGATTCAACGCTTGCGGCTGCGGCGCGACTAGGAATTGACGAAGGAAGGCTGGAGCAGCCCGCTTTCGTACAGAAGCATGATCAGTTGAGGCGTGGACTCGACGCCCATCTTTTCCCGAATGCTGGTCAGGTGCGCGTCGACGGTCTTTCGGCTCAGGCCGAATTCCTTGGCAATCAGCTTGGTGCCCGAGCCGACCTTCACGCGATCCAGGATCTCCCTTTCTCTCTCCGTCAGCAGGGCCTGCTGCGCCCGGATCTGCTTCATCTTCTCTCTCCGGCGGCATACCAGCTTGTGTCTCTCGATGGCGCAGTGAATCTTGTCCAGCAGGAACTGGCCGCGGATCGGCTTTTCGACGAAATCGAAGGCCCCATTCTTGAGGGCGTCGACCGCCATGGCGACGTCGCCGTGTCCGGTGATGAAGAGGATCGGCAGACCGGTCCCCCGGCGATTCATCTCCTCCTGGAGTTTCAGGCCGCTCATCCCGGGCATCCGAACATCCAACAGCAGACACCCGCAGACCTCGGGGTCGTACGCCTCCAGGAACTCCGGTGCGGACGCAAAGGTCTTGACGTTGAAAGAGACGCTCTCGATCAACTCCCGGAGACCATTCCTGGCTGCGTCATCATCATCCACAATGAAGACCGTGGCTTCGGCGTTCGTCATCGACGAATTCTCCTTCGTAACGTTCATCGCGTCCTTGGGACTCGCGTCCACCTATCTACAATCGGACATCGGGCGACAGGATCTTTGATTTTTCTGACACGGTCCCTGCTCGACGGCCTGAGTCAGACGTCGTCATCGACCGGGCCCGCGATACACAGGCAGGGAGAAAAAGAACACCGCCCCTCGATCCGTATTGGGCCGGGCCCCCAAAACCCCTCTGTGCGCCTCGATGATTGTGCGGCTGATCGACAGACCGATGCCCAACCCATCCGGCTTCGTGGTGAAGAAGGGCTCGAAGATGCGATCTTCCTGTTTCTGAGGCAGTCCCACACCCGTGTCGCAGACCTCCACGGAAACGTGATCGGCGTCCGCAACGAGCGTCCGCAGAGTCAGCAGCCGCGGCCCATCCGTCACGCGGCGCATCGCGTCGATGGCGTTGCGCATGAGGTTCACCAGGACCTGCTCGATCTGAATGGGATCCGCGTAAACGCACGGCAGCGGTTCGGCAGACTCCAAGCTCACCTGCATTCCATTCTGGGCCAGTTCCCAACGAATCAGGACCGTCGCATTCCGGACGGCGTCATTGAGATCGGTGCAACCGAAGTGAGGCTGGCGGCCCTTGGCCAAGGCCCTCATCCGACGAATGATCACGCCCGCGCGTTCGCCCTGGGAGACGATCTCGCCCAAATTCCGAGTGATCCTGGAGAGATCCGGGGAATGCGCCTGCGCCAGGCGGAGACAGGCGTCCCCGTAGGTGAGGATGGCGGAAAGAGGCTGGTTGAGCTCGTGCGCAATCCCGGAGGCCATCTCGCCGAGCGTGCTGAGCCGGGCCGCGTGGAGCAGAGTCGTCTCCCGTTCCTTGATCCGAGCCTCGATCCGCTTGAGCTCCGTGATGTCCCGGACGAACATGACGAATCGACCCTCCTGGGGATCCAGAAGCGTGACCGCCACGTCCACGTCGGTCAGCGTCCCGTCCTTTCTCCGGTGCTTCGTCTCGAATCGATCCGTTCCCGTGCCGCCGATGCGTTGGATGTGGAGCATGATCTGTTCGGGCGGTTCGACGACGTCCAAGTCGCTGATCGCCATCCCG
>JBDKUU010001099.1:0-4117 GCA_039679525.1 Phycisphaerales bacterium
TTTCTCCTAATCGGTCCGGCGCTTGCCTGCATCATGACGACGCCTCCATGTCTAACATGCGAAATCCGGCTGCAAAAGCGGCAAATCCATTAACGCTCCTTCCGAAAAACACTAGCGATTCGAAGGACGCCCTGAATGCGATTGGCCGTTCTCGACCGAACCCGCTTCAGGTGACACGCGAGACAGCGTGACATTTCAACCATTCAGGAGATCTACTGAACCACTATCATGATCTTCCTATGGAATTATTTGAGAAAGATGAACTTCTATCCTCCGCTACAGGTATATTTGCACATGGTGGCAGAAAGCTGATAATTCCACATCCATGATGATTGACACAATTGTAGAGGGGCATTATGATCAGTTTCTCAAGGCAGGGAACTTCGGTCACTTCAGGGGGGACCGGTCCAATGGAAGGACAACTGACTACGAAGGATGGACTTATGAGCATTCGAATCGTACTTGCCGACGATCATGCCATCGTGCGCCACGGCCTGAGCCGGGCGATCCAGCAGGAGGAGGATATGGAGATCATCGGTCAGGCCAGCGACGGACACTCCACCGTCGAGATGGCGAGAGAACTCCTGCCGGACGTGGTCGTGATGGACATCAGCATGCCGGACCTCAACGGCATCGAGGCCACCCGGGAAATCCAGAGGGAAGCGCCGAGCGTGAAGGTGGTCGCGCTCTCCATGCACTCCGCGAAGCGATATGTCACCGAGATGTTCCGGGCCGGCGCCTCCGGCTACCTCCTCAAAGACTGCGACTTCGACGAGCTGGCGCGAGCCGTCCGCACGGTGGCCGACGGCAAGACCTACGTGAGCCCTTCGATCAGCAACGTCGTCGTCGAGGACCTCGTTCACACGGAGGAGAAGAGCGAAATGACAGCGTTCTCTCTTCTCACGCAGCGAGAACGCGAGGTCCTGCAGCTTCTCGCCGAGGGCCGCACCACCAAGCAGATCGCCCTGCGTCTGCACATCAGCCCCAAGACCGTCGAGGCCCACCGCCTCCGGGTGATGAACAAGCTGGAGATCGACAACGTCGCCCAGCTCACCAAGTACGCCATCCAGGAAGGGCTCACGTCCGCAGAACCCTAACAGGGTCACGGGCGTCCTTACGCCCATTCCTCTATGGGCTTTTCCTGAAGACGCGTCTGCCGTCACAGCGTCTATTTCATCTTCCGCCAAGCGATGATGTCCACGCGCTCATGGTCTACTGGTGGGATCGAGGCTTCACGGGCGTGCGCCCCGTGTCCACGATCTGCACGCCGGTGGCTTGCGGCCCCTCATCGCCGTCGTGAGCCGTGTACCGGACCCCGGTTCCCACCATCAGTCGCTCGAAACCATGGTGCAGGACGCTGTTCTTGTGGAAGTAGACGTCCTGCTGCGTATCCACGGTTCGGAGGAAACCGTATTCCTGATCGGGGAAGATTCGAGCCACGACCGCCATCACCTCCTGCTCGGGATGGCTTTTCGTGTTGCCCCGCTGTTGCTCGGCCAGTTTTCTCAACTGCCGGGAGGCGGACTCGAAGACGTTCTTGATCACGATCTCGACGGGATCGTGCATATCGCCCTGGCTGGGCTCCTGTTTGACGACCAGCTCGTGGCCCGGCGGAACCGTCATGTCGATGCGGACCCGGTAAGGGCTCCCCACCGTCTGGTGTTTCTGCCGCAACTCCACGATCACCCGGCAACTGCTGATGTAATCGCACACGCGTTCCAATTTCGCCGCTTCTTCGCGGATCAGGTCATCCAATTCATCTGTATTTCGAATTCCCTTGAAAGCTATCTCGATAGGGACTTTCATATGGCTCTCCATCCATCAATTATGGCCAAAGATCGCGAATGGACTCAGGCAGAATGCTCTTGACGTCTTCCACTTCGCCGCCGGACATCTGCCGTTCGATCACGGCAAAGACGGCCCGGCACGCCTCTTCCGGGTCGTGCTCCCGCATCAGCTTGTCGGCGACCATGTCCAGGAACTCCTGGCGGCGCCGCATCTTGATCGGCTTGCCTCTCGGGGTCCACTCGTGGTAGTACACTCCCTGCAAAAGCATCGGCAGTTGCGCGGCGAACTGGGCCGCCTCTTCGACCGTCAGCCTGTCCCGCAGGGTGTGCAGCACAGCTCGTACAATCTGGAATGCCTGTTGCTCATCATCCAGATTCATTTCCTCCTGCACTTCCCGAAGCCACTGCCTCGTGGTCTCCAGAGAAGTGTCGAAACTCCTTAGGCCCGTAGTCGTCACCATCGTACGTCTCCCTTCATATCGATTTCTTTTCACACCTCCATGCCCTTTCTCTCCCTCATGTTACTACCCCGGCCTCACGCCCGCGGAGTTGAGCATTTTGCCTATTCCGATACGAGAAGAATCCTTACCGCCGGACGAAAGGCCCGACCCGATCCGTCTCGGAAGGGTCATCGCGTATACCTGTCATAGTATTCGCGCAGGCTCTGCTCCAGCTCCGGGGTGATCGGCGCCGCGGAACTGAGAATGGGGCTGTTCGCCACCGCGTCGGCGGGCAGCGAGACGTAGATGCTCCGCGTGCCCAGGTCGATCGTCTGGGCGTAATCGGTTGCGATGAGCGATCGATCCGTCCCGGGCGGCCAGCCGACCACCAGGTACGGCATGGACCAGGTCTCGTCGTCCACGATGACGTCCAGGAGCCTCCCAATCTCGCCGCCTTCGCCCTCGACCGCGTACGCTTCGATCAAGTCGCCGACGAACAACACGCGCGGGCTTTCGAACTCCGCCTCGTCGGCGTCTTCGAGCGCTTTGGGTTCCTCGCTCCACAGGCCGCCGATCGGACCGATGTCGTGCTCCTCCTGCCACCAGTACACGGGCCAGCCGTACTGATCGTGCAGCCGTTGTTCATCCCGCTCCTCCAGGGGCATCGAGCGGTCCAGGGGGTCCGTGTTCGTGACCTGGTCGAGAAGAACGTCGGCCGTCAGCGTGGACGAGCCTCTGTCCAACCTGCCAAGATAGGTGGACAACAGCAGCGATTCTCTCGCCAGGTCCTCCATCCCGACTACCACGTATCGCACCACCCAGTCGTTCTGCCGGAAACCCAGGTCGTCGATCCTGCCCAGGTCGGCGTCGGTTCCCCGGACGCGGTAGTTCCTCAATTCCGTCAAGCTGGCGAGCATTCGTGTCTCTCCCGCGGCTCAAGTCCAGTACTTGGGCCGGCCGTAAAAGTCGTAGAGGTGCGTTTCGTCTTGCCTGTTCACGGGTTGGCTCGAGTCGTACGCAGGGCTGTTGCGGACCTCGCTTTCGGAAAGCTCCACCAACATGGTCCGCTCCCGCCACCGGATCTCGTGAACCCACTCCGGCGAGATCAGCACCCGTTTGCCGGAGAGCCAGCTTCCGGCGTTCACGACGAGGTACCGCACGATCCAGCCCTCGTCGCCCAGGATGAAATCCTCCACGTGCCCGATCTTCCCGTCCGTCGCGGAAAGGGAGTACCCGATCACTTCCCGCACGCTCCGCAGATCCGGATCTCCGGCCTGCGCGACCGCGGTCCTGCCCGATTCCTCGGGCTGCGGGGCCCGGACGACGTGCCTCGTGAATCCGCTGCGGCCGGCTCCCCAATAAGGCGACCATCCGTAGTAATCGAACAGATCGAATTCGTTCTGGCGGGAGACCGGCTTGCTCGTGTCGACGTCCGGACTGTTGCGCACCTGCTCGCGAGTCAACTCCACCGGCAGGGTCTTGCCCTCCGCGTTCGGCGAGCCCAGGACGTCGGGGACCAGCAGCACCGTTCTGCCCGGCAGCCATTCGCTGGTGTCCACCACGATGTATCGGACGGACCATTCGTGTCCGTCGAAATAGAAGTCTTTCACGCGGCCGATGTTGCCGTCCGTGGCGTGAATGTGGTAATCCCGCAGACTCTTGACGCTTCTGAGCATGTGGTCTCTCGCATCCTCCCGCACAAAAAGAGAAAAGAGGCGACCCTCCATTTCGGCCGGCTCGCCCCTCTTCAAGTGAGTAAGAACCTATGGCTTGCGGCGACCCGCGTCGTTTTCTCTTGCGTACCACTATGGTCCAACCCGCTCGACGGTCCAATAGGCAAGTTCCTCAAGATCCCGGCCGACGTCGCGCTGGGCATCTTTTTTCGGGTAT
>JBDKUU010001100.1:0-8839 GCA_039679525.1 Phycisphaerales bacterium
ATCTTCTCGATCCACCCTTTGCCCTTGTTCGTCTCGGGCGGCACGCCAAGGTCCGGCTGATACTTCACCGCCGGCTCGTTCAGGCTCTGGAACTTCCCATCGCTGAGGGCCAGTCCGACCGCGGTGACGCCGATCGCCTTCGTGGAGGATTTCAGATCGTAGGTCCGGTCTTGATCGCCCCACGACAGCACAACCTTGCCATGCCGGACGATCAGGCCCGAGCCCTCGTTGGCAAGGGCGTAGTCGCGGGCCTGGGCCAGCTTCGCAGAGTCCATTCGAGCCTCTTCCAGAGCCGCGGCTTGCCACTGCTCGCCCGGCCAGACGCCGTCGCTCGCCTGACCGACGGCGACGAGCGTCCCCAGGAGAACGCTCCACGCGCTCACGACGGGCAGACTGCTCCATCTCTTCGTCGCGGCCATCCCACGCCTCCAAACGAAAACATGCCGGACTCTCGTTCGGCATGTCTCTTCTGCGAATACGGATGCGCACCGGCTCCGTCGCGGATCGTCCTGCGATCGGAGCGGTCGTCTGCTTACTTGCCGGCCTTCGCGCCGCCCTTTGCAGGCGCGGCGGGGGCAGCAGCGGCAGCCGGGGCGGCGGCACCAGGAGCGGCTCCCGGAGCAGCAGCGGCGGCTTCGGTCTCTTTGACCTTCTTGCCGGCCGCGCTCTTGCGGTGCCCGACCTTCGGCAGGCCCAGAACCGAATCGCCCTCGCTCCAACGCTCCTCATCCTTGAGGACGTCGATGCGCTCGGCGCGGCTCAGAACGTTGCGGTGCCGAACCAACGCGTTCTTCAGCTTCAGAGAGGGATCTATCGACATTTCTTGTTTCTCCTGTTACCTGACTTTCATTCCGTAAGTGTCACTGAAGTAGTTCGGTGCAAACGACTCATAGCCCGACGGGGCCTTGCCCTTGTACGTGGCTCCTACCTCGGTGATTCTCTGTTTTATCTTGAAACCGTCCGTTCCCGCGACCTTGGGGTTCCCATAGAAATTCGCGGTCACCAACAAGAAGCCATCGCCCGACGGAAGGCGGCTGACGTCCAGCTTGTATTCCGCAAACGTCCGCCGCAAAGCATCCAGCGACGCGGATGTCACCTCAATCCCGTTCTCGTGAAAATACCGAACGACCGGCTCAAAGTCCTCCTGCCGCCTGGAGCGGGCCAGGATGAGCATATGGTCGCCCTGAGCCACGGCTGCGGTCACGTCCTGACCCGCCGCGCCCGGCGTCACCGGACTCGACAGCGGCTGGCTCGTATTTGCCGCCGTGGCGCCTTGCGGCATCGATCCGCTCGGCGGATTCGTCGACCGGTCCGAGACCGACTGAACCTTCGGGGCCGCGTCATTCGCCTGCCCGCCGGAACCGCCCTGTCCCAGACGATAAGACACCAGAACGATCACCAGAACAACCAAGCCGGCAATCACGCCGACGTAATACGGCACCGAAATCTCGATGCGGCCTTCGTTGAGCTGCACCGGCCGGGGCTTCAGCCACGTCTGCACCGGGCTCGGAGGAGCCGGATGCGAGACTCTCTCGATCGGCCGCGACTTGACAATCGGCTCAGCCGTTTCAAGCGGCGTCGACGCAAGTTCCGCCATCGGCTCGGCGGGCACTTCGACCCGCGGTTCGACCTGCGGCGTTTGCTCAATCACAGGCTGCGGCGGCGTTTCCACCGCGCTCGGCACAGCCGGCGTCTGCGGAAGCGGCTCAATGGCCGGTACCGACTGCACCTGCTGCGGTTCGCCCGGCGGCGTCTGCCCGGCTGCCGGGGTCTCCGTCTTGGAGGCGTCCGGCAGCAACTTATCTAAGATACTGCCCTGCTTGGCTTTAGCGCGAGAGCGACTAATTGCCTCATACAGCGCTTGTTGCCCGGTATAGCGCTTCATTGCCGACAGCTCCGTAGCGGCCACCCAATCCGTTCACCGGCCCGGATTGCCACAGACTCTCCTCCGGGTCGGGTACTAAACCGGTTCTTTATACCCGATTCGTCCTGGGGGTTCAATACAAAATTGGGCGAATTCGTACCCAG
Organism: Phycisphaerales bacterium; assembly: GCA_039679525.1. Taxonomy (GTDB): domain Bacteria; phylum Planctomycetota; class Phycisphaerae; order Sedimentisphaerales; family Anaerobacaceae; genus PLanc-01. Next base: position 2,029 of record JBDKUU010001100.1, read on the forward strand.
GGCCTGGACCATCGCCCGGGGAACCCGCGAGGCCAGGCGGATCCGCGGGAGTCCTTAGCGGTGTCGTCGAAAACTCGAAATTCGAAGCACGAAATCCGAAACAAGCGCGAATGACCGAAATCCAAAATTCGAAACAGGCTCTCGCCTGGCGCGAGCGCTTTGGTCATTCGTGCTTTGGGTTTTGGGTTTGTTTCGGATTTCGAATTTCGTGCTTCGAATTTCGACTCGGGTCTGCCTTGTCGCAAGATCTCTGCGGACCTGCCTAGACTACTTCTCCTGAGAAGTGCACGTAGGTAAAACACTCGGGGATGTGCGAATCGTAGACGCCGTGCTTGTTGAAGGACCAGCCGACGGAGGGATCGATCAGCCGGCCGTTGGCCTGCAGGGCCTCGAATCGAGAGAAGTCCATCCGCCAGATGTCGCCGTCATGAGGAGGCAGGGATCGGCCCTGGGCGAGAGGCTCCATGCCGGACCACGGGAAGGCCAGTTCGACCGTCCAGCCCCGATCGATCGTTGCGGGATCGTTCAGGGTCCCGTCGACCTGCACGGCGGCCTGGAGTCCCGGGAAATCCCAGTCCATGAAGGCCCACCGCCGGCCCCGCGGATGCCTCTTATACCGCATCCCGTCCTGGAAGCCGCCCAGGACGTCGACCACGCGGGTCTGGAGGTCGAACTCGGGTCTCTTGGCGAAGCCGCCCCGCCGGTACGCGTCCTGCCAGATATAGAACACCTCGTAGATCGTGCCCCGGGCGTTGATCTGGAACTCGTAATAACAGTCCGGGCCGGCGATGAAGATCTCGATGTCGTTCTCGAAGTAGACAGGGGAGTCCCGCTCCGTGAATTTCGCCTGGACGTTGGGCTCCTGGACCCAGATGCCGAGGTAGAGATTCCGGTCGTCCCAGAGCGCCGCCATTCGAGTGTCGAGGAATCCGGGCGTCCCGCTCACCATGTCGACGTACCGGGGCGACTGGGTCGCCCGCTGCCAGCAGGCCTTTGACAGCCGGCCGTCAACTACGATCTTCTCCGTCGTGCGACGACACGTATAGTGCCCGATATCCTTCTCGTCACAGCCGTATTTCTCCGTCATCCGCACACCTCACGCAAAGACCGGTTCGAATGTGAAATTGCCAGCGATTGTGCGGGTATTATGCCCGAGATTGGTGACGCGGTCAAATGATGGAGGAAGAGACGGACGACATGAGGTGCGGAAGGAAGTGGACTGATCCGGAATCCGCCGCTGCGCGGCCGAAGTTTATCGCTTTGGAGCCACCATCCGGGATTCCCGGACAACTGGAGATATAAGGCGTCCGCGGAATTCGGCCGCAGGTATCCATAAAGCGACAAACGCACGCCGCGAACGCGAGCGACCCGCGATGCTTGCGGAACCACCGTCACGCATCCGGGCGTGCATCGTTGTCGTGCTCTGGGCCTGCGAATGCTCACGGGGCTGCGAAGCGAGGCGCAGCCCCTGATACTTGTGTCCCCCTTCTTTTCGGTTTTCAACCCCCTGGTTCGAGATCGTTCAAGCACCCTCGGCGAGGTCAGCTTCCCCGGCGGTCACTTGCCGGTTCCGACCGTGCTTTCTTGATCTCTGCCTGGATTCGCTTGGCCACTTCCGCGGCAGCTTCCTGGCCGAGACCCACGCATTTGTGGATCCCGGAGCTTACCGACTTGGCCAGCTCCTCCGATTTGATCGTCCCTGCGATTCCGGCCAGGTTCAGCGACCCGGCGCCCTGCTTCGGCGTTGGAGCCAGGCAGTACACCGCGGTTGCGAAGCCGGCGCAGTAGACAATCAGTAGAAAGACGAATTTCGTTCTCCAGCCCATGCGGCGATTTTCCCCCCTTCCGTCGCTGGATCTTGGCGGAGTCCCCAGGCCCGAATTCGGCCCCGGAAACCCCTCGACCGGCCCTCCGGCCGTTCTACGTGATTCCCTACAGAAATAGTACGAAGAAAAAAGGGATATGCAAAAGTAGGAATGGGCCCGCCGCCAAGGGTCACAAGCAGGTGTCGAGGATGGCCTTGAGGGTTCCGCAGACGATCGCCGCTTCATCCTGCGTGAGGCGGTTGTGGAAAGGTAGAGCGATCGTCCGGCCGCTCACGGATTCCGCGATCGGGAAGTCGCCCGGGCGGTGTCCGTATCGCTCGGCGATAAAGGGCTGCAAGTGCACAGGCGGGAAGTAGTTGTTCACCTGGATGCCCTGGCGGGCCAGTTCCTGCAGGATGCGGTCCCGCTGGTCGATCCCATAGCGTTCGGCCAGCCGAACCACGTAGACGAACCAGCTTATCTCGCAGCCGGGCGCCTCTTGCGGGAGGATCAGCCGCTCCTCGCCGGCCAGCATCTCCCGGTACCATGCGGCCACCTGGCGGCGACGGGCCTTGATCTCGTCGATTCGCGAGAGCTGTGCGATGCCCAAGGCGCAGTTGATGTCGCTGAGCCGGAAATTGTAGCCCAGCCGCTCGTGAGCGAGCCAGCCGCCGCCCGCGGCACGGCCCTGATTTCGCAGGGAAACGCACAGGTCGGCCACGCGGTCGTCGTCCGTGAGGATCATGCCCCCCTCCCCCGTGGTGATCTGCTTGTTCGGATAGAAGGCGAACAAGCTCGCGTCGCCGAACGTCCCGGCCTTCTTTCCGTGTAGAAACGAACCCAATGCCTCGCAACTGTCCTCAACCACGTCCAAGTCGCGACTCCGGGCGACCTGGCAGATCGCATCGAAACCGGCGGGATTCCCGAAGGCCTCCACCGGCAGGATGGCCTTTGTCCTTTTCGTGATTGCGGCTTCGATTCGCTCCGGGGCGATGTTCAAGGTCGCCGGGTCGATGTCGACGAACACCGGCCTGGCCCCCGTCATCATGATGGTCGTCGCGGAGGCGATGAACGTGAACGGCGTGGTGACGACCTCATCGCCCTCGCCGATGCCCAGTGCCAGCAAGCTCAGGAACAGGCCGCTGGTGCCGCTATTGACCGCCACGCCTCTTCGCCGGCCGGCATACGTCGCCATCGCGGTCTCGAACTGTCCCACCATCGGGCCCATCGAGAGGTTCGGGGTGCGCAGCACGTCGACCACCGCCTCGATTTCCCGCTCCGTGATGTCCGGCCGCGATAAGGGTATCCGCATGACGATCTCCAAGTCACAATAACGATGCCTGCATCGAAAGCCGCATTGTACGCCCTGCGGTCTTTGAGGGAAACAGTCCCTCGCAGTTTTGGATCGCGAATGCCGGCTGCACGAGTCATTATCGGACGCGAGACTCCGGGGGCCTGCCTCGCCGGGGCGCCGCGTGAGAATTCTCCGCCGGCAGTTAAACGCTCGCCGAGTTCGGGTCGAAAGACAATACGGCATCAACGGGCTTATACGGGAATCATACTATGGCAAAAGGCAGGAACGTACTGACGACGGGCGATGTCGCGAAGATCTGCAATGTTGCGCCGCGAACGGTCTCCAAGTGGTTCGACACCGGCCAGCTCAAAGGCTATCGCATCCCCGGCAGCAAGGACCGTCGAATCCCCCTGAACGAGCTGCTCCGCTTCATGAAGGCCAACAACATGCCCACGGAGGCCCTGGCGGCCGGGAAGATCCGGGTCCTGGTCCTCGACAGCGACGAAGGGTCGGGCCTTGGCCTGCAGGAAGCCCTCAGAACGCGAGGCGGGTACGAAGTCCTGGTGGCCCGAAACGGATTCGAGGCCGGGGCGGCCGCCCAGAGATTCGCTCCGCACGTCGTTCTGATCAATCTCCTCAACAACGGCATCGACGCGCACGCCATCTGCTCCAGCATGCGAGGCAGCGAGGACCTGGCGACGATCAAGATCGTCGCTCTGGCCAACCACCTGGGCAGCCAGGAAGCGGCGGCTCTCCTGCACAAGGGCTTCGACGGCTACGTCTCGAACCCCTCCGACGCCGGCGAGATCATCAGGAAGATCGAAGAGACGACGGCGATCATTTACTGAGAACCAGCGAGCCTTCGCGCCCGCCCGGGCCGCGAGGGTTCGATCGCGAGAATTTGGTCAAGGATGCCTCCTTTCGGGCTGCGTCAACGATTGACGCAGCCCACGATTTTTCTACCGACCCAGCAATTCCTCAATGATCCTCGCCCCCAGAGGAATCACCTCGCAGACAACCGGCTGCATGTGCCCCTGGTCGCCGCGGGTATTATCGGACGGCTCGCGAGTCAACTGGCACACGAAGACGCCCACCTCGCGGGTCTTGAGTTTCACCGCGGGCGGCCAGAACAGATCCTCCTTGAGGACCAGTTGCCCCCCGATCGCCTCGGTCGCCCAGCCGGAGAAGCCGAAGACCGCCAACACGATGGAGCTTCGACGATGGTCCTTCAGGGAAATGACGATCCCGGCGTCCTGCCGATCGAGCACGCACGGACAGGCCTCCCACTGGCCGCGATCCTTGAGGTAATGGAGTCCCGGGCGAGTCTTATCTTTGGTTCGGAACGGGTTCTCCAGGCCGCCAAAACAGCTTGGCGTGTTCTGGTCGCTGGGACGATACACGCTGAAGAACGGCACCGACGGCTTTCCCGAGGGAGCGACGAAGGGCCGGCAGCCGAACAGGTCCGCCACGAAGAACTCCAGCAGATAGTTCACGCGCTGGCTCCCGATGATGATCGTCGTGCGGGCATTGGTCCCCTGCTGCACCCGTTCGAAGACAGACTGCGCCCTGCGGATATCCTCGGCGAGGACCTGTCGATCGACCACATGGTCCATGGGCGACCAGCGAAACGGGATGTACTCGAAACCCAGGGCCGGGGTCGGCGATCCCCCTTCGGCGCCCGCGGACAATCGCTGAACGACCAACGACGCGACGCTCGAGTCGCGGCGGGAGATCCAACGATAGAGGACCTCATCGTCGCGAGTCGGCTGGTACTCGCCCAGGCAGATCGTCACGTCGCCGCCGTGACGGGCGATCGCGGCCCAGAGCGGGGCCCGCCCGGCCCCGAACAACCCGCCGGGCAATTCGGCGGCCGGCACGCCGTTCTTGACCAGCCAGTTGCACAGCCGGCTCAAGAGCGTGAACGTCACCGCCGGCGAGTGATCGTTGTAGAGTTTGGCGATCGTGTGACGATTGACCCCGACCGCCTGGGCGATCTCCAGGATGACGCCGTGACGATCCAATCCGTGTTCGGCCAACACTTCCTTGAGGCGGCTTTCCACTTTCATGCGAGCTCCTGTCTGAAATATGGCTCCGATCGACGCCACAAGGGACTCATTTGGCTGTGTGGCGTTCCGAGTAGCCTTTTCCTCAGTCCATCATTTGGTCACCGGCGTAGCCAGATCGAACCTTTCTGGCTATTGGGGGATCTATCGGCACTCCTGCGTTCAATGGCCTGCATCTTGATTTATTCGCCGGTTGTCACTACGTTACTGAAATGGTTCTTTGGAGCAACATAATACCCCGGCAACAATTGGATGGCAATGGCCGGCGGGAAGAAATGTCCCGCAGGTCCGGCCGTTCGAAGCCCTGGCCGTCCCTGCATTCGGACGGGCAAGGAGATCATCATGCACGCCGCTGAGCTGACCCTCGCTGTTCAACGCCTCAGACATGCGCCCTGGCAATCTTCCGTCACCGAGCAGGCGGTCAAGTGGCTTGCCCTGTCGCCATCGAAGAACTGCTTGATCGAAGCCCTGACATGTCCCAGATCGGCTCCCGTGGCCCTGGAGATCTTCTGTGCTCTCCAGACCGAATGCGAGCAGGTGTTCCAGGCGGTCCGACAGGCGATCGGGCACGACGCGGCCCTGTGCTGGGCCCTGGTCGAGAGCCTCAATCGCCTGCCGTGGTACGGCGGGATCCGCGCGTTCCTGAGCATCGAGGAGCCGCCCGAGTCATCCCCCTGCGTCTACCCCTTCTACATTCTGGCCCGCAACAAGCTCTTCATCCCCACGGACATGCCGCCCGAGCGGTACGCTTATTGTTATCACGGCCTGTGGCGTCTGTTGCCCCTGGCCAAGTCCGAGCAGTGGCAGTCGCCTCACCATTCCGTGCTGGCCGTGGTGGGACTGATGGACAAGCACCTGAGAATGGCGCAACCCGATCCTTTCGTCGTTTATTTGTCCGCCCTGCTCGTGGGACGGATCAGTCCCTTGAGGCCGAATCTCGACGTCCTCCATCATCGGGCGCACAGCAGCGCCGACGCGGCCGTGAAGGCCGTCGCCCACATGGCCATGAGACACGTCCGGACCTCGTATCCCCTGCTTGAGACCGCGATCGTCCCGACACGCCTTCCCTTGCCCACCCGGTAGCGACATCGACGCAGGCGCGAGGCCGTTCGGCCGCCCTTGCGTCGAATCAGCCCCGCAAATCAGGAAAACTCCGACCGCGAGCGGCTCGGCGTCCGCCTATACTCATGAGCGTACGCACGGAGCGCCGATGCTCCCTGCCTGTACGACAAGCGACGCGGATCACCGAGGAACTGGACTTGCGGAAAGGAGTTCGATATGACCAACAGACAGTGGATCGGACGGGCCCTGAGCGGCCTATTGTGCGGGGCGGCCATCGTGCTCGTAGGCTGCCAGTCGAGCGAAGGCAGGCAGGCCAAGGTGGCCAGGAGGGCGATCACCTCTCTGGACACGACGCGTCAGGAGCTGGTGAAGGCCGATCTGGACGTCAACCAGACGTTGGCGTCCATGGACGAACTGACGGGCCAACCCCGGGACCTGAAGCAAGCCTACAAGGCATTCGCGACAGAGGTTTCCGACACCGCCAAACAATCCCGGGAGGCCCAACAGCGCGCCGACCAGATGCGGGACCGGTGGCAGGAGTACATCACGAGCTGGGAGCGAGAGGCCGATCGCCTGGACAATGAGCA
>JBDKUU010001101.1:0-2649 GCA_039679525.1 Phycisphaerales bacterium
GATGTACACCGGTTGGTCGGGGGCGATCCCTCCCTGCGGCAAACGACCGACGCAGCCGGAGACAAGGTCAGCCTCATAATCAATGCCCTTCCTGAATCCTACAGCAGCGGGTTCCGGTCCGGCTCGAACCACGAGACTCTCGGGGTCAAGCAGGCCTTCCACCGTGCATTCCTCCGCAACAACTCCCGTGAGCCGGACGCCCTTTCTCCAGCCCGCGGGAGTGTTGGCGTCGAAATCCGGGAGCTTGTCGTATTTTTCATGGGCGACCGCGACGATATTCGGGCCGGGGATCTTCAACTCGGCGGCAACTGGAGGGGGCCCCGGGATGGTCACCGAGACGGTCCAGTCTCCCGTCAGGCGGATCTGGGCCGGCGACATAAGCGGGGCTGCCGCCCCGACCGATGAAATGCCGCACATCACGGCGGCGACAAACATTACTTGCATGGCTTGTTCTTTCAACGTAACCTCCCTCGTCGGCGCCGAGACAAGAAAAGGGACAGCAGACCTTTCGTTCATACGTCTTACTTATTAACGATTCGCCGTCTGTTTTTCAATTGTATTGCTGTGCGTATTGCGTTCTTCTCATTCTACTCGTCGTTCTGGGACAAGGGGTCCAGGACAAGGTAGGACAAGGGGGCAGCCCTGAATGGCACTTCCATAAGCTGAACGCCAAGGACCGATAAGAGTACAGAAGAACAGACCTCCAGGTCGAAAAGATGGTTGTTACGACAATCGATTCGCAAGGAGGTCTGTCATGGACGAGTATACCCAAGGACGGCTGAGTAGCCAAGTCCGCCGGTGTCGGCGGCACGTGCTGGAAGATCAAGACCTGTGCTTCACGAAACTGCTGCCCCAGGAGCAGGTCGAGGCGGCTTTGGAGCGACACGAAGTCCGTTATCGAGAACGGCAGTATACGCCATTGGTGACGATCTGGACCTTTCTGTACCAGGTGCTCTCTTCGGACCAGTCCTGCCGGGCGGCTGTGGCACGGCTCTTGGCCTTCTTGTGCGTCGGCGGAGAGGAGCCCGGCAGCGCCAAGACCGACCCCTATTGCAAGGCCCGCGAGCGTCTGCCCGAGAAGCTCCTGGCCGATCTGGCCCGCGACAGCGGCGGACAATTGCAGCGGGACGTCCCGGCCACCGACCTGTTGGGCGGCCGACCCGTCAAGATTGCCGACGGCACAACCGTGAGCATGCCGGACACCCCGGCGAATCAGAAGGCGTATCCGCAGCAGGCGGCCCAGAAGAAGAGCCTGGGCTTTCCGATCCTGCGTCTGGTGGGCCTGATGAGCCTCTCGTGCGGCGCCGTGTTAGATATTGCCACGGGACCGTATCGCGGGAAGCGGACCGGAGAGACGGCTCTGTTGCGGCAGGTGTTGGGCTCCTTGCGAAGCGGAGACATCCTACTGGCCGATGCGATCTTCTCCAACTACTGGACGATTGCCCTGCTGCTCGAAGGGGGTGTGGATTACCTCGGCCGGCTCGAGGGCATGCGGCGGGTGGATTTCCGTCGGGGCCAGCGGCTGGGCCGGTATGATCATGTCGTGTCCTGGTCCAAACCGCACCGGCCGGCGTGGATGAACCGCACGCTCTACAACCGCCTGCCGGAGACCCTGCGGCTGCGCGAGACCCGGGTGGAGGTGACACAAAAGGGCTTCCGCTGTCGCCATTTGTGCTTGGTCACCACGCTGCGGGACGCCCAGCTCTACTCCCGGGCAGAGTTGGCGATGGCGTTCCGGTGCCGCTGGCATGCGGAACTGGATTTGCGTTCGATCAAACACGTGATGCAGATGGACGTGCTGCGGTGCAAGAGCCCCGCAATGGTCCGCAAGGAAATTTGGATGCACCTGCTGGCCTACAACTTGATCCGCAAGCTCATCGCCCAAGCCGCGGCCACGGTCGGCCTCTCTCCGCGGGACCTGAGCTTCAAAGGGACGCTGCAAACCCTGGTCATCTTCGCCGCCGCCGGCTGGTCGTGTCCCGCGCGTCGAAATGAGCTGTATGCGGCGGTCCTGCGGGCCGTGGCCACCCATCGCGTCAACGACCGCCCGGACCGCATCGAGCCGCGGGCGGTAAAAAGGCGGCCCAAGAAACAGGTGTACCTGACCGAGCCTCGATCCGTCGCGAAAGCACGCCTGCTCAATACGACATAGCTCTTATGGAAGTGCCATTCGGTGACCACCTCGCCTGTCGAGCCCTCCCAGATCAGATGGGGATAGTCGTGTCCGACATCGAGAACCCAAACACCGCCACCCCAGGCAGCAAAGGTCTCGTTTGCCTGCAACTCAGCGGTGGTCTTGCCGATAGCGCCGCCGCCGCTGTCCGACACGCCGCTGGTCTCGACATCCCAATAGCACGAAACGCACGGGGACGATCCATAGTCCAGTCCGAGCAGTCCGCCGACAAGCTCATTGCCGGTCACCTTCCCGGTCGCATAGGAGAAGAGGATGCGGCCGGAACCGGAACCGACCAGTCCGCCAACTCCCTTGCCGCCCTGTACTGTACAATGAGAATAGCAGGAGGAGATGACACCAGAGTTCTCGCCGGCGAGACCGCCGACGTGATAGTCGCGGCCCGTGACTTCGCCTGTGGAATATGACAACTTGATCGTGCCGGAGTTCGACCCTACCAATCCGCCGATGGAATAGTA
>JBDKUU010001102.1:0-6344 GCA_039679525.1 Phycisphaerales bacterium
GGCGGCCAGCATTTCGAGGAGCCGAAGCTCGCCCCGGGGTTCAGTCCGATAAGAAAGTCGCTGCCGGCGACGCCGTACCTGGCCAGGAGCGAATCGCCTCGCTTCTGGAGGTCCTGGCCGATGAACAGGCGTGGCCTGGGATTCTGCGGGATTTCGAGGTCCAGCCAGCGACAGATTTCCAGGTAATACTCGCCCATGGGGATCGGGACTGCCGCGCCGTTGTAGGAGGGCGAGGGCCCCCCGGACAGGAGGAGATTCCGCCATTCGCGCCGGTAGCCGTAGACCTTTCGGACGCCGCTCAGACGCATGGTCAACGCGGATCGGACGGAGTTGGTCAGCAGAATGGCGGCGTCGGGGGACAGGGCTCGAAGCTGCTTTTGCATCCGCCGGAAACCGGCCCAGGTCTTGTCGTTGCCGTCGACCACCTCATCGAACCACGGGCCGTCGCGGACGATGCCCTGAGCGCTCTTTTTCATCACGCCGACGATCTTCGCCTGCGGCAGATTCTTTCGCAGGCAGTCGAAGACGGGCGTCGCCATCACCACGTCCCCGACCCAGTTCGGGCAGCGGATCGCCAGAGTCTGAACATTCGCCAGCTTCGATGCCATCGTCTATCGGCGCCCGTGCATCACGTAGAACGTCAGGGCCATCAACTGCAGGACGACGCCGAAGCCCAAGGCCATGAACGCGCTGTTGTCCTGTCGCGTCGTGCCCATCAGGAACCACAGGGCCATCAGGAGGCAGAAGGGGACGAACACCTGGAGAATGCCCGCGACGAGCCGCAGCAGGGAGAACTCCGCGGCGAACATCTCCGTCTTTCGCATGCTCCGCAGTTGTTCGAGAATGCCCGCAAGGAGCTGTTCGGTCTTTGGATTGGAGACGGCGGTCGGCACCGCGGCCTGGGGCTTTTGCTTCTCCGCGTCCTGCGCCGCGTACTCCTCCACCATCGATAGAATCTCCGCGGACTTCGCGGACAAGGTTTCTTCGTGACTGGTCGGTGACGCCGGCATGGTGCGGCTCTCCTGAACAGAACGATGGTACTTCTTTATGATGTTGACGGCCTCTCTTATGTTCACGGCCACGTGGTCCGGCCGGCTCTTGTCCGGGTAGCCGTGCTCGGAACGGGTCGAGCTGACCAGGATGGTCTTGCATCCGGCGCTGCGGCCGGCCTCCATGTCCCGGTCGGCGTCGCCGATCATCCACGACCTGGCCAGGTCGATATCCATTTCCTTGGCCGCGGCCAGCAGCATGCCGGGCTTGGGCTTTCGCCAGTCGCTGTCCTTGCGGTACTGCTCGACCACGCCGTCCGGGAGGTAGGGGCAGTAGTAGATCTTGTCGAGTGTCGCCCCCTTGGCGGCCAGCAGCTCGAGTACCGGCTCGTGGATCTTCTCGAGCATTTCCTCCGTGACGATTCCCCTCGCGACGCCCGACTGGTTCGACACGACCACGGTCTTGTAGCCCAGGCCGTGCAGCTCGCGGAGAGCCTCGGCGGCGCCTTCCAGCAGTTGCACCTGGTCGGGGTGGTTGAGGTACCCGGGATCGTTGATCAGCGTGCCGTCGCGATCGAAGAATACCGCCGTGTTGGACATATCAACCGTCCCCGCCAAGGCTCTGCTCCACCAGATCGCAGATGATATGGTACGCCAACTGGTGGATCTCCTGGCTGCGGGCCGTCACGGCCGCCTCGGCGCACAGGCACAGATCGGCCATGGCCTGGAGCTTGCTGCTGATCCGGCCCGTGAAGGCCAGCACGCACGCGCCCTTGCGTTTGGCCGCCTCGGCCGCCTTCAGCACGTTCGGCGACGTCCCGCTTGTCGAGAACGCCCACAGGATGTCCCCCGGCCGCACGAGGGCTTCCACCTGCCGTGAGAAGACGCTCTGGTAATCGTAGTCGTTGCCGATGCAGGTCAGGACGGACGTGTCCGTGGACAGCGCAATCGCCGGCAGGGGCCTTCGGTCCACGCGGAAGCGGCCCACGAACTCGCCTGCGATGTGCTGGGCGTCGGCCGCCGAGCCCCCGTTGCCGCACAGGTACAGCGTGCCGTTGTTCTGGAGAGACTGCACGATCGCCTGAGCCATCGCGATCACGGTTCCGATGCCGTGCGACTCGAACGCCGTCAGCATCGCCCGATGCGTCTCGATCGCTTCCCGAATTCTTGCGTGATCCGTCATGCCTTGGACTCGCCTGCCTGAATGGTCTTGATCTTCTCTATCGTCGCGGTCGAGCTCCTGCCCTGGACGAGCGGCGCCAGCAGGACCTTGCCGCCGTAGGACTCGACGAAGTCCCAGCCCACGACGCCTTCCTTGCCGCCCCAGTCGCCGCCTTTGACAAGCACGTCCGGCTTGACCTTCTTGACCAGGCCCAGCACGCTGGGATCATCGAAGATCGTGATGAAGTCGACAGTTTCCAGGCCCGAGAGCACCGCGGCCCGGTCGAACTGGCTGTTGATCGGCCGCTCGGGGCCTTTGAGGGCTCGCACGGAGCTGTCGCTGTTGAGGCCGACGACGACAACGTCGCCCTGGGCCTTGCAGAACCGCAGGTACTCGATGTGCCCGCGATGGATCACGTCGAAGCAGCCGTTGGTGAAGACGATGGTCTGGCCGCGACTCCGCCGCCAGTTGATTTCCTCCATCAGCGAGTCGATCGAGCGGAGTTTGACGTTGCGGGCTCCGTACTGGTCCGCGATCTCGTGGATCATTTCGGAAGCGGTGACCGGCGCGGCCCCGAACCGCTCGACCTCGATGCCGGCGGCGACGTTCGCCAGGTGAGCCGCGGTCAGGTAGTCGCTCTCGGCGGCCAGGCTCACCGCCAGGGTCGCCAGGACGATGTCCCCGGCCCCAGTCACGTCGTAGACATTCCTCGCGCGGGCGGGAATCATCTCGCGGACCTCGCCGGCGCAGAGATAGGCGCCTTCTTTGTCCAGGGTGATCACGAGGGCTTCGAGGGAAAGCGAATCCGCCAGTTGCTGGGCGGCTTTCGCCGCATCGGCCGTCGTGCAGACCTCGAACCCGACGACCGTGGAGGCGTCGCAACGGTTGGGCGTCATCAGGGTGGCGCCGGTGTACTTGCCGTAGTCGTGGTTGTGGGTCGGATCGACGACGATCCTCAGTCCGGCCTCTTTGCCCAGCCGGATCATTTCTTTGCACATCGCGGGGGACAGCAGGCCCTTGTCGTAATCCTGCAGGCAGATGATGTCCGCCTGGTCGAGGGCCTCGCGGTACTTCCGCAAAACCTCCTGGCAGATTGCCTCGGGCAACGGGTCGGTGCTCTCCTGGTCGATCCGCATGAGCTGCTGCCGGTGGCGATGCTGGGCCAGGCCGATGAGCCTCTGTTTGGTCGTGGTGGGGCGGTCGGGCGCTTCGACGAGGCCACAGAGGTCGGCCCCGATGGCGGTCAACTGCTTCTTGAGCAGATCCCCGTTGGCGTCTTGGCCGACGACCCCGACGCACAGGGGCACGGCCCCCAACGCCACGATGTCGGCCGCCACGGAGGCAGCTCCGCCGCACCGGGACTCCGTTTCGGTCACTTTCAAGACCGGCACGGGGGCCTCCGGGCTGATGCGGACGGCGTCGCCGAAGATATAGACGTCGAGCATGAAGTCGCCGACGACGAGAATCTTCGGCGCGCCGAGGTTTCCGATCGTTCTAAGCAGTCGTTCGTACATAATGGGCCACCTGGTCCTAACGTTTAACCTGTACTTGTGGCGTTCTGCAAAACAGAGAATCAGGCCTAACTCACTCAGGACGAGGTATTCTACCGCCCAGAATGCGATCGATCAAGGTTGTGAGCGATTCCTCGCCGGCGGTGATCTGCAGGTCGATGGCCAGGTAGGCCAGAGGCGGGCCTTGCTGCGGAAGCCCCGCCTGCACGATCTTGGTCCAGTCCTTCTGCGTGGTCAGTACGAGGGCGGCTTGCAGACTTCGGGCTTGGTCCTGGACGGCTTTCAAGTCCTCCGGCGTGTACCGATAGTGGTCGTCGAAGGCCGCGGACCCCACGACGAGGGCCCCCAGCCGTGACGAAGTCCTAAAAAATGCCTGCGGGTTGCCGATTCCGCAGAACGCGAAGACCCGCTTGCCCTTCATCTGATCAAGCGGCACTTCCGCTCCGGACGCCGTGCAAACCGCGATTGGTGCGTGAATTGACCTGGCAATAACCAGATTGCGATTGATCCGGCGGATCTTGCCTTCGATTCGGGACAGGACGTCGTCGGGGACTTGATCGCAACGGGTCAGGACAGCCGCATGGGCCCGTTTCAGACCGCCGACGGGTTCCCGCAACAGGCCGGCGGGCAGGACCCGGTCGTAGCCGAAGGGATTCGTTGCGTCGATGGCGAGGATGTCTAGATCCCGCGAAAGCCGGCGATGCTGAAAGCCATCATCCATTACAAGGACATCGGCCCCATGGCGGCCGATCGCTTCGGCAGCCCCGGCCACCCGGTCCGGATTGACGACGACAGGCACATCGGGGCACTGGTCCGCCAGCAGGGCGGGTTCGTCGGACAATTCGCCCTTTTGCGTCCTGTACCCCCGGGTCAGGATCGCGCAGCGGAGCTGCGTCGCCCTGACGCGATGGCACAACCAGACCACCAGCGGCGTCTTGCCGGTGCCGCCTGTCGTCAGATTGCCGATGCAGAGGACCGGAGCACCCGCACGATGGGCCCTCAGCAGGTGATGATTGTATAGGCCGTTGCGAAGGCTCACCGCCAATCGATAGCCAAATGAGCCAGCGCGCAGCAGAGCCCTCGTAACGCGAGCTCCCGCGTCCCTGCGCCGGCCCGAGATGATCTTCATGAACTGATCCCGATCAATCGCCATGCCCGGCAGTGTTAACCGGGAACCGCGAACCGGTCAAGACCGGTTTCGGTTTCATCAGGGACGATCGTGTTCGGATCAGAATCGAATCCTCTGTCTTGATGGGAGGCAGAAAGGATGTATAGTGCTGGCGTATGGAGTATAAGAGACGCAGCAGGGTGCGAACACAGGCGTGTTTTACAGAATAGAACCGACGAGTTGGCTGGCGTTTGTGAGCCCAAAAGGATAGTTACATGACGAAGAATCTCGGAGATGTGATTGGGCGGTCTGCTCCCGCGCGTATTGAGGGGTTGCGAGTCAAGAACTACCGTGCACTGCAGGACGTGGAGTTCAAAGAGATCACGCCGCTGATGGTCCTGCTGGGTCCCAATGGAAGCGGAAAATCCACGGTCTTCGATGTCTTCAATTTCCTGTCTGAGTGTTTCCAGTTTGGCCTTCGCCATGCGTGGGATCGGCGCGGAAGGGCCCGCGAATTGAAGACACGAGGGCAAGAGGGCCCGTTGGAGATTGAAATCAAGTACCGAGAACGCCCGAGACAGCCGTTGATTACGTATCACTTGGCTATCGACGAAGGTAGCAGAGGACCCTACGTTGCCGACGAGTGGCTCCAGTGGAAGCGGGGGCAATACGGCAGACCCTTTCGCTTCCTTGAATACAAGCAAGGGCAAGGACGCGCAGCGAGCGGTGAAACGCCGGACGAGCAGGATGAACGCGTCGAGATTCCTCTTCGGTCAGCGGACCTCATCGCGGTGAACACACTTGGACAGTTTGCTGAACATCCTCGTGTCGCAGCCCTCCGGGAGTTCATAACAGACTGGTACGTCTCATATCTGTCTATCCAGGATACTCGCGGCCAGCCTGAAGCTGGTCCTCAGGAGCGACTGAGCAAGACAGGAGACAACCTGCCGAATGTTGTGCAGTATCTCAAGGAGCAGCATCCCGAGCGACTGGAACGTATCTTCGAGACGTTGCGCCGCCGGGTGCCGCGTCTAGAGCGGGTCGAGGCGGAGCCAATGCAGGACGGCCGCTTGCTGCTACAGATCAAGGACGCACCATTTGATCAGCCGATCATGTCGCGGTATGTATCTGATGGGACACTGAAGATGCTTTCATACCTGATTGTTCTCATGGATCCGAACCCACCGCGGTTCATCGGCATCGAGGAGCCGGAGAACTTCTTACACCCGCGACTACTCCCCGAGTTGGCGGAAGAATGCCGTGCTGCATCGGACACCTCGCAGCTTCTGGTGACTACGCACTCGCCATTCTTCCTTGATGGCACGAGACCGGAGGAGGTGCGAGTAATCTATCGAAACGAACAGGGCTATAGTCAGGTCAAGCGTGCGGTCGACCTACGCGGCATTTCTGAGTTTGTCCAGGCTGGCGCGTCGATGGGACACCTGTGGTTGGAAGGTCGTTTTGGGCTGGGGGATCCTTTGGTCAATTCCGGGGCTCCAAAGGAGACAGGAGGCACGCGATGACCGTATCGCATGTGGAGGTCCATGTTGAAGAGCCCTCGATGGAAGCGGCGC
>JBDKUU010001103.1:0-6065 GCA_039679525.1 Phycisphaerales bacterium
AAATCACATGCGTCAGCCAGTTCTGGTTCACCCAGCCGGTCGGATGCCAGTACCGGACCGTCTCCAAACCCACTTTGTCGGTGATCCGTTGTGCCCAGCCGGGCCAGGTCCTGACTTCTTCCGGCGTCGGGCCGGCCTTGTGCGAGTTGGCGCTGAACGGCTCGACCGTATCGACCCCGTGATTGACGAAATGCCGCCCACAGGCCATGGCCACCCAGGTATCCCCCGCCGCCACCATGTGGGTGCAGGACTGGAAGGCGAAAATCAGCATAGCGGCCCAGCCGATAATCATCGGCCAGCCGGCGAAAGACTCGCGATTCGGGCGGTCCAACGGCTGGCCCGCAATGAGACTATCATTTGCACTCATTCCATGGCTTTCAAAGAATCCCGACAGTATTATCCCGGAGGAAGATACGCCTTTTCCTCTATATCGTCAATATTCCCCTCTTTGTTCGGCGGTTAACGGGAAGATGGCGGTCCGCCCTCACGCCAAACCCGCCTCGACCGCGTTTATCGGAGGCTGTTGATATCGCACAGATTGGTGTCGGACAGGCGGAGGCTGTTGTGGTCGGTGGCGCACACCCGCCCGACGCCGCTGTTGGCGTCGATGGCCGAACGGATCTGCCGTCCCCACGGCGTGCCGAGCCAGACAACGGTTGATGCCGCAACGATCACCGCGGCGGCCGCGCCGGCTCCCCAAACCCTCCATGACCAGCGTATCGCCGGGCCGAAGACCGTCCTTGCAGGAATGCCCGCCTCCAGTCGATCTCTGAGCGACCGTGGCGGCTCAATTGAGGAGATCATCCGCAGTTGCTCCTTCACCCAATCCGCCGAAAGCCCTTCACGCCCGTTCTGCGCGTTTCCGTTCATGGTTCCACCTTTCCCGCCAGCAGCGTTCTCAATTTCTCCAACGCCCGGCTCGTGATCCATTTCAAGGTCCCATCCGGACGCCCGAGGACCTCGGCCATCTCCCGATAGCTCAGGCCGTCGCTGTAGTGGAGCAGCAGCGTCGTCCGTTCTTCCACGTCCAGTTCCTTCATCGCCCGACTCAACTGCGACAGGCTCTCGCCGGCCACGATCCCGGACGAGGGATCCTCCGCGGGGCCGCGGTCGCCGCCGCGGAGCGCACCGACGGCCGCCTTGTCGCGTTCGCAGCGCCGTTGCGCGTCCAGAAACGCATGATAGGCGATCCGATGCAGCCAGGTCCGAATCGACGATTTCCCCCGGAAGCCGCCGATGCCGCGCCAGGCCGAGGCGAACACCTCCTGCGTGAGGTCTTCCGCAAGATGCGCGTCGCGGCTCAGAAAGAGCAGGAATCGATAGACAGACCCATAGTACGCGTCGATAACGCTCACGTATGCATCCCGCCGCCCTTCCCGAAGGGCCTTGAGAATCCGTCGGTCCGATCGTTCTTCCACGCACCATCTCCACGGCCGCGACCACAGGGCCACCAGTCGGGCTCATTCTCGCACATAGACGGCCAAACCGACAGGCTGTTGGCGCAATTCTGGCCGAATCGGCAGACGGCAGGCCCGCCAGAGTCCCATAATCACCGTGGGCGATCCGCCACAGGAGCTGCAATCCGCACCGAGAGCACTTCAATGATACGGCCAACGTAGGAATACAGGATCAGGGCCTGACGGGCGCTTGTCCGTCGGTCCTGAGTGTTCGTCATTGGCAGTACACAGGAGGGGTATTCAGGGAGAATTGAGCCATGAAACGAAAAGACACAAATGTAAAACACATCCCGGAAGGGTATTCCACAATAACACCCATACTGACCGTCCATGACGGCACCGGCATGATCGAGTTCTACAAGAACGCGTTCGGCGCCGAGGAGCGGTTCCGCATGCCGATGCCCGACGGCAAGGGAATCGCCCACGCGGAGATGAAAATCGGCAACTCCGTTTTCATGATGGGCGACGAGATGCCGCACGAGGAGTCCAGCCGATCGCCGCAGTCGCTTGGCGGGACGCCCGTCGGCTTCTACATCTACGTGGAGGACGTCGACAAGGCGTTCGATCGGGCCGTCTCCGCGGGAGCCACGGTCAAGATGCCCGTCGAGAACATGTTCTGGGGCGACCGAATGGGCACGGTGATCGATCCCAGCGGTTACATGTGGAGTCTGGCGACTCAGGTGGAGAACGTGAGCCCGGAAGAGCTCGAAAAACGCAGCAAGAAGGAATTCGATAAAATGCTCCAGGAAGCCCACACCTAAACAAAATGGGCGGCGCGAGCTTGTTTGTCTGCTCGCGCCGCCCTTTGTCTTTCTATCGAATCGGATCCGCGGCCGCCGCTACTTGAGCCACTTCTCCATGCGGTCCAGACCCTTGGTGATCTGCTGCATCGAGGTCGCGAAGCTCAGACGCACGTTCTTGTCGCAGCCGAAGGGCATGCCGGGAACGACGCCCACATTGGCCTGCTCCAGCAGGGCCTTGGAGAAGTCCATGCTGCCGGTGATCTTCACGCCGCCGATGGTCCGGCCGTAGTGCGACGACACGTCCGGGAAGCAGTAGAACGCGCCCGTCGGCTCGGAACACTCGACGCCGGGCATCGCCCGCAGACGCTCGGCCATGTACTTGCCGCGTTTCTCGAACTCCACCCGCATCTTCTCGATCGCCTCGGCCGACTGCGGACCCATCGCCGCGATCGCCGCGTACTGGGCGAACGTGACCGGGTTGCTCGTCATGTGGTCCTGCAGGCGGGACATGGCCTTGATGACGTCGATCGGGCCGGCCGTGTAGCCGAGCCGCCAGCCGGTCATCGAATAGGCCTTGCTGAAACCATTGAGCGTCAGCGTGCGATTGAACGCGTCCTCGCTCAGGGCCGCGAAGCTGATGAACTTCGTGTCGCCATAGACGAGCTTCTCGTAGATCTCGTCCGACATCACGGCGACGTTCGTGCCTTCGAGCGCCTTGGCCAGGGCCTTCAGCTCGTCCGGCGTATAGGTGAATCCGCCGGGGTTGCTGGGCGAGTTGAGGATCAGCATCGCCGACTTCGGCCCGATCGCCTTCTTCAACTGCTGCGGCGTGATCTTGTAGTCGTGCTTCTTGTCGCCCTCCAGGACCTTCACGGTCGCTCCGGCCAGGCCAGCCGCCTCAGGATAGGTCACCCAGTACGGGGCCGGAAGCAGAACCTCGTCGCCCGGATCGAGCACGGCCTGCATGGCCTCGTAGACGGCGTGCTTGCCGCCGATGTTGACCACGACCTGGTCGGCGGTGTACTTTAGCCCGTTCTCCTTCGCCAGCTTGGCGGCGATCGCCTCCCGCAACTCCGGGATGCCCTTGGCGGCGGTGTACTTGGTCTTGCCCTCTTTGAGGGCCTTGATCGCAGCTTCCTTGATATATTCCGGCGTATCGAAATCGGGCTCTCCGGCCCCGAATCCAACCACATCGATTCCCTGGGCCTTCATCTCCTTGGCCCGGTTCGTCACGGCCAGTGTCGCCGACGGCGCAACGGCCTTGGCTCTTTGACTCACTTTCATTGTAGGCGCACCTTTCAAATGGGTCTTTGTCCTGGTTTTTCGGACACTACGTACACAAAAACCGCTCGCCGGTCAAGAGAATTCGAGCGGCACCGGCTCCGAGGCCTGTGGGAGAACCCGGCACGTGTAGAATCGGGGGCGACCTGCTTGGGAGGTTTACCGCTTTACGGCCTCCAGCGGAATACGGGAACGAAACGCTCGCCTAAGAGGGTGCGACAGCACCCTGACTGCTGGTGGCTCCAACGCGATAAACTTCCGCCGCACAGCGGCGGATTCCGGATCAGTCCGGCCCTTCCTGCGTCCATCAGCGGAGACTGGCCTGTGCCAGAAGAGATTAGTCACGCCTGAGGCTAACCACAGCGGCTGTTGAGCATTGTCCCGAATCGGAGTAGACTATGGCCATGCGGCCCGACTGGCGGCAAGAGATCGCCAGCCAGGGCCTGCACGGGCTCGTGGAGGTCAGAACGATGACGAGAGTCAGCCGGTACTGCATCGTGTTGGTGAGCCTGTTCGTGAACGCCGCGGTGTTGGCGGTGGGGCCGCAGGCTCAAGAGATCGAACTACGGGACCGGTGGATCGCCCCCCTGCTGGACCAGGCCCAACCGGCTCCTCGGCCTCACCTGGAGGCGCTCTATCAGGACGCGGCGGACGGGATCTCGCGGGGACAATCCTGGCGCGGCACACCCTACCAACTCGGCGACAAGACCTATGCGCACGGCCTGGCCTTCAACTCCACCAAGCATCTGCTCGTCGTCCTGGACCGGCCCGCGGAGCGATTCACCGCCGACGTCGGACTGGAGAACAACGACGACACGCAACGCGGCGCGACGATGGGCAACGGGTCGGTGACATTCCACGTGCTCGTCGACGGCAAGGAAGTCCTCACAACGCCCGTCCTGCGGCTCAAGGATGGTCCACATCCCATCGACGTCCCGCTCAACGGCGCGAGGCAGTTCGAGATCCGTATCAAGGACGGCGGCGACGGCCGGGGTTGGGATCAGGGACTCTGGGCCGACGCGACGATCAAACTCCAGGACGGCGGCAGCGTCCGGCTCCAGGACCTGCCCCTCGGCGAGACGGCTCCCAAGGCCATCTCCGCCACGGAGCCCCCCTTCTCGTTCGTCTGCGGGGGCAAACCGTCGAGCGATCTGCTCAAAACATGGAAGGTGAGTCGCGACATCCGCCAGCTCGATTCCCAGCGAACCCAACACACGCTGACCTATGCCGATCCCTCGACCGGCCTGCAGGTCCGCTGCGTCCTCGTCATGTACGGCGATTTCCCCACGGTTGAGTGGACCCTGTACTTCAAGAACACCGGCTCAGCCGACACGCCGATCATCGAGAAGATCCAGGCTCTGGACATCCGGATCGACCGTAGCGGCGAGCGGGAGTTTCTGCTTCACCACAACGTGGGCTCGCCGGCGAACGGCAACGACTACGGCCCGCTGGAGACCCCGCTCGGGCCGGGCGTCCGCAAGCATCTGGGCGGGTCCGGCGGACGGCCAACGAACACCGACTGGTCGTACTTCAATCTGGAATGGGGCGGCGAGGGGATGATCGTCGCCGTCGGCTGGCCCGGCCAGTGGGCGGCCGAGTTCGTCCGCGACGGGGCCCGGGATCTGAGTCTGTCGGCTAGTCAGGAACTGACCCATTTCAAGCTGCTGCCGGGCGAAGAGGTCCGTAGCCCGCTGGTCGTGCTGCAATTCTGGAAGGGCCAGTGGATCGCCAGCCAAAACGTGTGGCGTCGCTGGATGATGGCGCACTCGATGCCCAAGCCCGACGGCGTCCTGCCCCCGGCCAAGCTCTTCGCCTCCAGTTCGCGACAGTACAATGAGATGATCGACGCGAACGAAGCCAGGCAGATCCTGTTCATCGACCGCTACGCCCAGGAGGACATCAAGCTGGACTACTGGTGGATGGACGCCGGCTGGTACATCCATCACGGCGGCGGCTGGCCCCGCGTGGGCACGTGGGAAGTGGACCCGGCGAGATTCCCCCGCGGCTTGCGAGCCGTCTCGGACTACGCGCACAGCAAAGGGCTCAAGATCCTCGTCTGGTTCGAGCCGGAGCGGGTAGCCGCGGGCACCTGGCTCGCGGAGAACCATCCGGAGTGGATTCTCGGCGGGGCCAAGGGCGGCCTGCTGAACCTCGGCAACGACGCGGCCCGGCAGTGGCTCACCGATCACGTGGACCGCCTGCTGACCGAGCAAGGCATCGACCTCTATCGCCAGGACTTCAACATGGACCCGCTGAACAACTGGCGATCCGCCGACGCCGCTGACCGGCAAGGCATCACCGAGATCAAGCACGTCACGGGCTATCTCGCCTATTGGGACGAACTGATCCGGCGGCACCCCGGCCTGCTCATCGACTCCTGCGCCAGCGGCGGCCGGCGCAACGACATCGAGACGATGCGACGGGCCGTGCCGCTGTGGCGGAGCGACTACGCCTACGAAGCCACCGGCCATCAATGCATGACGTACGGCCTGTCTCTCTGGCTCCCCTACCACGGCACGGGCACAGTCGCCACGCGCAACGCCTCGTACTATGGCAGCGGCCGAACCCCGGTCGAGCCCTACGC
>JBDKUU010001104.1:0-2889 GCA_039679525.1 Phycisphaerales bacterium
GGCAAGGCCCTGAACTTCAACGGCTCTAGCACCTACGTGGATTTGCCCATCGGGCCGCTGATGCCCACGCTCGACAGCGTGACGATCGCCACGCACGTGAACTTCAGCGGCGGCGCCGGCTCCTGGCAGCGGATCTTCGACTTCGGCACCGGCACGACGAACTACATGTTCCTGTGCCCGCGTCAGAGCACGGCCGGCGCGATGCGGTTCGTGATCCGCAGCACGACGGTCGCCGAGCAGATCATGGACGCCCCCGCCGCCATGCCAGTCGGCTGGCGCCATGTGGCCGTCACGATCGACAGCGCGACGATGACGATGAAGCTGTACCTCGACGGCGAACAGGTGGGATCAGCCGCGACGAAGCTGCTGCCCAAGGACCTGGGCGTCACGACCCAGAACTGGCTGGGCCGCTCGCAGTACGTGGCCGACGCCTACTTCTTCGGCCTGCTCGACGAGTTCCGGATCTACAACAGAGCCCTCTCGCCGGCGGAGATACGTTACCTCGCAGGCGATCGGTAGGCCACCAGTCTTGGACTATGCTCCAACAGGGCCCGCATCAACGCGCAGCGGGCCCTGTCTCTTTATGGAACGGGTTCGCTTGAATCACCGGCCGTAACTGGGTATACTGGGGACAGCGTTGAGGTTCTCGCTGGGAGCAAATGGAGGATCCGAGAATGAGAGGCTCTGCCCCGATCTTCATCATGCTGGTTCTGGTTGCGTCCCTTCACGGCGCCACGCTCACCGTGGACGACGACGGACCGGGGGACTACGCCGACATTCAATCCGCGGTGCAAGCGGCCAAAAAAGGCGACACGATCCTCCTGGCCGACGGCGTCTATCGCGGACCGAAGAATCGCCGGATCACGTTTGACGGAAAGGCCCTCACCGTGACCAGCCGCAACGGTCCGGAGCGGTGCATCATGGATTGCGAACTGAAAGCCCAGGGGTTCTATTTGTACGGCACGGGCTGCGTCGTCGAAGGCATCACGGTCATCAATGGGTGGGACGCGAGCGGAGCCGGCATCTACTGCGACGACAAGACTTCAGCCACGATTCGAAACTGCATCATCCGCGACAATGCCTGCAGCAGAGAAGGAGCGGGTGTCTTCTGCGGCAGCCGTTCCCAGGTGGTCATCACCGACTGCATCATCTGCTCCAATGTGAGCGAGGACCTGGGAGGAGGCATTCGCAGCGAATACGCCAATCTCACGCTGGACCATTGTCTCATCGCGTACAACCGGGCCAGCTCCGGCGGAGGCCTGAGCTGCGGGGGAACCTCCCCTCAGGTCATTGGCTGCACATTCGTGCGGAACGTTGCGACGACCGACGGCGGCGGGGTCCAATGCGGGCTCACGCCACTGACGCTACTCCAATGCGTGTTCCTCGAGAATCGAGCCGGCCGACTGGGCGGCGGCCTTTGTCTGGACGGTTCCGAAGGGAAAGTCGTCAATTGCACTCTGGCCGGCAACACTGCCGAAGGCGCCGGAGGGCTCTACTGCTCCGGTGGCGGGTCGGTTCAACTGATCAACTCCATACTGGCAAATCATGTCGCGTGCGCGGTCGACATCAGTTGGCCGAAATCCGCGATCATCCAGGGATGCCTGTTCCATAACAATCAGCTTGGAGACGTCTATAGTGAGGGCACGGCCACCACGGGGGCGGACCACATCGACGCTCTCAGGACCGAGAACCGCGGCAACAGGGCCGGCGATCCGCATTTCGCGGTGCCGGGCGACGTTCGGCTGACCTCGGCCTCTCCCTGCATCGAGGGAGGAATCGATGAACTCGGGATCGAAACGCCTGCAACGGACCTGGACGGCAACCCGCGGATCATCGACGCCGGCGGCGGCACGCCGGCCATGGACATCGGGGCTTGTGAATACGATCCCCGAACCCCCTCTATCGCGATTTCTACAGAAATCGTGGAGTTTGTTCGAAAGCCGGACGGCCCCGAGCCGGAACCGGTCCGCCTGATGATCGGCCACGGCGGCGGCGGGCAGTTGAACTGGCGAATCGACTGCAACTGTCCCTGGCTCCGCGTGGAGCCGGCTTCCGGCGTCGCGGCAGATGCGCCCTCGGAGGTCACGCTCAGCGTCGATACGGCGAATCTGCCGCGAGGCATGTATCAGACGATTGTGGAGGTCCGCGATCCGCAGGCTGTCAACAGTCCCCGCCGAACGCTCGTGATCCTGAAGGTGCAAGGCGCCTTGGCTGTTCCCGGCCGATACTCCAAGATCCAGGACGCGATCGACGCATCGGTGGAGGGTGAGACTGTCGAAGTCAGACCCGGAGTCTACCAGGAATCGCTCGTTCTTCGAAAACCGATTCGCCTGGTCGGCGTCGGCGGGCCGATCCTCACGGCGCCGCCCAGTTACCCCGGGATAGACATCCAGATCAGCGGGTGCACCGTCAGCGGGTTCGAAGTCCGCGGTGGAAGCACAGGAATCTACGTGGGAAGCTCGGACAACAGGATCACGGACAACAAGGTTCAGGGCAGCCGTGAGGGCCTATTGATAAACGGGTCATCCAATACGCTCCTGAACAATGAGATCGCGGACTGTTCTGAAAGCGGATTGTACCTCTTCACCGGCGGCAACACGCTCCAGAGCAACCAGATGCACGGCAGTCCGTGCAATTTCCGATTCTCTTGGGTGACAAGAGTCCAGGGCCGCCCCGTGATCGACGACGTCGATACGACCAACACCGTGGACGGCGAGCCCATCTACTATCTCGTCGGGCAGTCCAACGTCACGATCGGACCCGAGGCCAATGCGGGCTGTGTGGTGGCGATCGATTGTCGAAACATCCAAATCATAGGACAGACTCTCCAGCACAATGCCTACGGCGTCTATTTCGCCAATACGACGGATTCGCAGATTGCCGACTGCG
>JBDKUU010001105.1:0-15858 GCA_039679525.1 Phycisphaerales bacterium
CCTTTAGTCAGCACCAAGAAGATGTTCGAGATGGCGTACAAGCATGGCTACGCCATCGGCGCGTTCAACGTCAACAACATGGAAATCACGCAGGGGATCATCGAGGCCGTCTCCCAGGAGAAGGCTCCCCTGATCTTGCAGATCTCCCGCGGCGCCCGGGAATACGCCAAGAACAGCTACCTCAAGGCCATCATCAACGTGGCGGTCGCCGAGAACCCGGACATTCCGATTGCCATTCACCTCGACCACGGCGACACGTTCGAAACCTGCAAGCAATTCGTCGACGACGGGTTCACCTCCGTGATGTACGACGGCTCGAACCTGCCTTTCGATGAGAACATCGCGATGACCAAGAAGGTCGTGGAATACGCCCATCCCCGCGGCGTGGTCGTCGAGGCCGAGCTGGGCCAGTTGGGCGGGATCGAAGAGGACGTCGTCGGCGTCGATGATGTCAGCAAGCACATCGCCGATCCGGACCAGGCCGTTGATTTCGTCAAGAGAAGCGGCTGCGACTCCCTGGCCATCGCCTGCGGGACCAGCCACGGCGCCTACAAATTTAAGACCGAACCAAAACTGGCGTTCGACGTTATAGAAAAGATTGGGAAATTGATGCCGGGGTACCCCCTTGTGATGCATGGATCGAGCAGCGTGCTGCCGGAATTCCGGGACCTGATCAACAAGTACGGCGGCAAAATGCCCGGCTCGATGGGCGTTCCCGAGGCGATGATCACGAAGGCCTCGAAGATGGCTGTGTGCAAGGTGAACATCGACACGGACCTTCGCATGGCCCTGACCGCCAAGATCCGTCAGGTCTTCGCGGAGAAGCCGGGCGAATTCGATCCTCGCAAGTATCTGGGGCCCGCCCGCGACGCCATTCGCGAAATGGTGCGTCATAAGCTCCATGTCCTCGGCTGTGCCGGGAAGGCCAAGGAGTGCCTGTAAGAACGATGATTGATTAGGGATGATTGGCGTCATCCGTCAATCATCCCTAATCAATAGCGGAAAGGAGCGGTTCATTGGAGTCGCACAAGTCTAAAGAGCCTGAATCTGTCGGCAGGGGGCTGACCATGAGTACTCGAAGCGCCCGTGTGACGTTTGTCGTGCTGTTCTCCTGCGCCGCCGCACTCGTGCTCGCGTGCTGGTTTGGCAGCTACAGTTGTTCGGCGCGGTCCCAGCGGATGGACGTCGTCAAGGTCGCGTCGACGGGCAACGTGGCGCTGCCGGCGGTGGCGTCCGGGAGGACGTCGCAGGAGCCCGTGGTGGCTGCGTGCCGCATGATTTACCAGGGGCAGTTCGACCAGGCCCAGAAGCTCGCGCAAGAGGCGGGACCTTCCGAGAAGCCCGAAGCGCAGCAGCTCGCGGGGATCGTCGAGCGATACGACGAGATCGACGCCCGCCGCAAAGCGTCTCGGGAAGAGGCGTTTCAGAAGGAATTCGAGCAACTGACCAAGCTCAAGTCCGCGGGCGTGCTGGACCGGCCGGACAAGATCGCCTCGTCCGCATGGGACGAAGGCCCCAGCGAGAGCGCCAAGGCCGGCGACGCCAATGAACCGAACGATCTTCCCGACGTCCTGGCGGTCGTCGCCCGGACGGAGGAATTCGCCAACA
Organism: Phycisphaerales bacterium; assembly: GCA_039679525.1. Classification (GTDB taxonomy): domain Bacteria; phylum Planctomycetota; class Phycisphaerae; order Sedimentisphaerales; family Anaerobacaceae; genus PLanc-01. Next base: position 1,609 of record JBDKUU010001105.1, read on the forward strand.
GCCAGCAGAAGAAAGATCTGCTCTCCGATTCGTTCGTCGAGAAGTCCCTCCAGACGGCCGTGGATCGCAGCGCCGTCCTGGAGAGCAAGGGCAAATGGCTGGACGCCTACACGAACTACTTCTACTGGCTCCAGGTCATCGACCCCAACAACAAGGGGTACTCGGAGCATTCCGAGGAGCTGTTGGATCGGGCCAGCATCGCCGTGTCGTTCCAGGACAGCCCGTGCGAGTCCCGCCAGGAGCGGTACGAGGGCGTTGAGAAGAAAATGCTCAGCAAGGCGATCGAGGCCCTCGATCTCCATTACGTGAACGGCATCGATTATTCCAAGATGGCGGTCAAGGCCATCAGGCGATGCGACCTCCTGGCCGAGGTGCTCGCCGTCGGTTTTGCCAATGCCGGCGATCCCAACACCAAGCAGTCGTTAACGCCTCCGCAGCCGGACAAGGTGGCGGAGTGGTCGAAGGCGCTGGCGGGTCTTCGGGAAGACGTCGAGAAGAAGGCCGGCGAGTTCAACAAGGACGATTTCCTGGCGGTTCTGGATAAGGTGCTGGCCCTCAACGACAGCACCGTCAAACTGCCTCAGCAGCCGCTCGTGGCGCATTTCTCGGAAGCCGCGCTGGCCGTGCTCGATCCCTACACCGTGATGGTGTGGCCCCGCCAGGTGCAGGACTTCGAGAAGCTGATGACCAACGAGTTCACGGGCATCGGCGTCGAGATCTCCAAGCCCAAAGGTTTCCTGACCGTCGCGAGCCTGCTGCCGGACACGCCCGCCTATCGCTCGGGCCTTGACGCCGGCGACGTGATCGAATCGGTCGACGGCATCCCCACGAAGGACATGAGCCTGATCTGCGCAGTCAAGAAAATCACGGGTCCCAAGGGTTCCAAGGTGAATCTGTCGGTCCGTCGTCGCGGCACGGAGCCCGCCGAGCAGATGACGCTCACGCGGGACCGGATCATCGTCCCGACGATCCGCGGCTGGCAGCGCACGGCCGATGGGAAGTGGCGGTACATGATCGACGACGCGGAGAAGATCGGCTACGTCCGAATCACCAGCTTCTCCGGCGAGACGGCCAGCGACCTCGAAGACACGCTGGATACGCTCGAGGCCGACGGCCTCAGGGCCCTGATTCTGGACCTGCGTTTCAACACCGGCGGCCTGCTGGACAGCGCGGTCGAGATCTGCGACAAGTTCATCGACGACGGGCTGATCGTTCGCACGCAGCCCAAGCCCAACATGATTCCGTCGTATGAGTACGCACACCGCCGGGGCACGCACCCGAATTATCCGATCGTGGTCCTGATCAACTCGGGCTCCGCGAGCGCTTCGGAGATCGTGGCCGGGGCATTGGGCGACGAGAAGCACGAGCGGGCGGTGCTCGTGGGCACCCGGACGCACGGCAAAGGCAGCGTCCAGGGCATCACGCACTACCCGGGCGGCGGCGCGCAGTTGAAGTACACGATGGCCTATTACCATCTGCCTTCCGGCCAGCGGGTCAAGAGCCGCGAAGAGGTCGAGAAGGAAGGACGCAAGGATTGGGGCGTCGGGGCCGACGTGGAAGTCGATCTGACCAGCAAGGAACTTCGCCAGATGCTGGACGTTCAGCGGGACAACGATGTCCTGATCCAGGCGCGCCAGGACGGCAAGGACAAGGCGCCGGTCAAGAAACGAACCGCAGAGGAGACGCTCCAGGCGGACTCCCAGTTGGCGGTCGGTCTGCTGGTCGCCAAGACCAAGCTGATCGAGGCCGCAACGCTGGCGGTGGCGGCAAAATGAGGGAGCGGACTCGCTCCCCGGGAGAATGCAGTTGACGACCCAGGCTGATACGAGCAGGTTTGAACAACAAAGACAGGAAAAACTGACGCAAATCGCGGCCCTCGGGATTGATCCCTATGGCTCCCGGTATGAGGACGTCGAGCCGATGTCCTCGGTCCGGGCCCGCTATCAGGACAATGTCGAGGGCCAGCGAGCCCGCTGTGCCGGGCGGATCGTGCTGCTCAGGGACATCGGCAAGCTGATCTTCATCACGCTGCGCGACCGCACCGGCACGATCCAGGTGGGCTTGAGCAAGAGCTTGAGCACCGATCAATGGCCCCTGGCCAAGTTGCTCGATCTGGGCGACTTGATCGGCGCCGCCGGACAATTGGGCAAGACCAAGACCGGCGAGTTGACCATCTGGGTCGAAGAAGGCGGCCTGGCTTTCCTGAGCAAGTGCCTGTATCAGCCGCCGGAGAAGTGGCACGGCCTGGCGGACGTCGACCAGCGGTACCGGCAGCGGTACGTGGACCTCTGGGCCAATCCCGAGGTCATGGAGCGATTCAAGGCCCGCAGCGAGATCGTCGCCACGGTTCGGCGGTTCCTCACGGCCCGGGGCTTCCTCGAGGTCGAGACTCCCATGATGCAGACCATCGCGGGCGGGGCGGCGGCCCGGCCGTTCATCACGCATCACAACGCCCTGGACATCGACCTGTACCTGCGAATCGCGCCGGAGCTGTTCCTCAAGCGGCTCCTCGTCGGCGGCATGGAGCGGGTCTTCGAGATCAATCGCAACTTCCGCAACGAAGGGCTCGACCGCCATCACAATCCTGAATTCACGATGGTCGAGGTCTACCAGGCCTACGGGAACTACCACGTGATGATGGATCTCACGGAAGAGCTGGTGTGCGCCTGCATCGAAGCCATCGGCTCGGGCACCAAGATCCAGTTCGGCGAGAACCAGATCGAATTCAAGCGGCCCTGGCGGCGGGCGAAATACACAGAATTGCTGAAAGAATTCAGCGGCTGCGACGTCGACGACATCCAGGCGATCCGGGCCAAGGCCCGCGAGCTGAAGATCGAGGACGCCGGGATGGACGACGCGGTCGTGACCAACGAGGTGTTCGAGACCACCGTCGAGCACAACCTCATGGACCCGACCTTCGTCATCGACTATCCGGCGATCCTGTGCCCGCTGGCGAGGCCCAGCAAGGCCGACCCGCGGTATGCGGAGCGGTTCGAGCTGTTCGTCTCGGGCATGGAGCTGGCCAACGCCTACACGGAGCTGAACGATCCGGCGATCCAGTACGAGAACTTCCGCCGGCAGTTGCGGGGCCAGGAGGAATCGATCACGAAGATGGACATCGACTACGTGGACGCTCTCAAGTACGGCATGCCTCCGGCCGGGGGCTTGGGCATCGGGATCGACAGGCTCGTCATGCTGCTGACAGGCGCCACGACGATCCGCGACGTGATCTTGTTCCCGCTCCTGAAGCCCATGACGCCGGAGAGCAAATGATCGGCTCATCCGGTTCTTGCGTATGCGGCGGCTGAGGACAGTCCGGCAGGCGGGGGCTCCGCCCCCGGACCCCTGGCATTTTCCGCTTTGAGCCAATAGCATGGTAGTAAGACCGAGGGCTTCGAACAGCTCTCGATGGCGTTTCCCGCCAGCACCGTCTCTGAGTCTGTTGCCGTCGCCGCGCGTTTCTGGTAATCTGGCGTCGCTGTTGCGGAGGGTAGGGCTCTGCTGGCAAGCACCCCGAGCGCCGCAGCAGTCCATTAGCATGGGCGACGCCGCTCTCGTGGGGGCGTCGCCTTGTCCCCTCGTCATGCTATTGGCAGAAAGCGATAAATGCCGGGGGTGTGAGGGCGGAGCCCCCAGCACGCATCGGAGTTTTCTTGCGCGTGACGCCCGGAACGAGCCATTTTGTAGCGGTTGTAAAAGCGGATGTTGAAGCTATTCCTTTGGCTGAAGTACCTTCGTAGACGGCGGATCATTCTCCTGAGCATCGCGGCCGTGGCGATGTCGGTCTCTCTCCTGATCGTCGTGGCCAGCCTGTTCAACGGCTTCATCGCGATGTTCGAACGCAGCGCGGTCGAGATGATCGGCGACGTAACCATTTCCGCCCCGCGGAACATGACGATTTCCAAGTACCCCACACTCATCGAGCGGCTGGAGCAGTTGGACATCGTCGAGGCCGCCACGGCCAGCCTGTCGTCCGAAGGGCTGCTGCACCTGGGGCAGGGCAACGTGCGTCCGGTCAGCGTCTGGGGGATCCAGCCCGAAAGCAGGGCCCGCGTGACGGGGCTCAAGAATGCGCTGATTCTCGAGAAACAAGCGGCGGGGGGGCCTTCGTTCGCCGTGCCCGACGCGCCGGGCGAAGTCGGCGGGTTCGTCGGAATCGGCGTCGTGGCCGAGCCGGACGAGCAGACCGACGAGTACAATCAGGAGGCGATTCTCAAGGAATTCATCGGCCGGCGGATCACGGTGACCACAGGCACCGCGGACTTGGACACGGAGCCGAACCAGCCTCAGATTCCCAAGAGAAGAGTCATCCCGTTCCGCGTGGTGGACCTCGTCTTCGCGGGCGTGCACGATCTGGACAGCGGCTTCGTGTACCTGCCCATCGAGGCGCTTCAGAAGGAACTGTATCCGGGCAAGCCGGGCGAGCTGGCGGCCCGAATCAGCATCCGGCTCAAGCCCGGCGTGGACCCCTACAAGGCGGTGAACGATATCCGCGAGCTGTGGGGCGACTTCGCGAAGAAGGAGCTGGGCTGGAGCGCGTTCAACATCGTCGACACCGACATCTACACCGCCATGCAGTTGCAGGGTCCCTATGTCGCGGAGATCAAGAAGCAGATGGGCGTGCTGCTGCTGATCTTCGGCGTCGTCAGCTTCAGCGTGGTCGTGCTGGTCTTCTGCATTTTCTACATGATGGTCAAGCTCAAGCAGCGGGACGTCGCGGTGATCAAAAGCTGCGGGGCCGCGAGTTCTTCGGTCGTGTGGCTGTTCCTGGGGTTCGGCGTCACCGTGGGCGCCCTGGGTTCCGGCATCGGCGCCATTCTCGGCTACGTGATCACGCGGAACATCAACGCGATCGAGAATTGGATTCGCATCGCTTTCGGCCTGAAGCTCTGGAAGAGCAGCATCTACATGTTCAGCCGGATCCCCAACGAGGTGGACTGGGCGTCCTCGCTGCCGATCGTGGGGATGGCCATCCTGGCGGCGGCCCTGGGGGCCTTGATCCCGGCTTTCGTGGCCGCTCGAACCCGGCCGGTCGAGGTGCTGCGCTATGAATGACGTTGCGGTCTGATCCTCCGTTTTCCAGACCTCAACGAGAAGGACCTGTGTGTACAAACTGACCTTGATAATTCGGTACCTGCTCAAACGGCGCATCACGTACTTCGCGACCGCGGCGGTGGCCCTGTGCGTATTCATCATCGTCGTGGTGATGACCGTGATGTCGGGCCTGGTCGGCGAGTTCAAACAGAAGAATCACGAGTTCGTCGGCGACTGCGTCGTCGGGACCGAGTCGCTCGTGGGGTTCCCGTACTACGAGCAGTTCATCAAACAACTGCAAGAGAGCGGATTCGTGCTCGCCGCGTCGCCGGTGGTCAAGAACTACGGGTTGCTGACTCTGCCGGACTATAATTATAAGAAGGGCGTGGAGATCCTGGGGATCGATCCGAATCTGCACAGCCAGACGACGGGTTTCGGCCAGACTCTGCACTACCGCGCGGCGCAGCCCGAAAAGGCCTTCGTCCCGATCAACGACCCCAACGCCACGGGCTGCGTGTGGGGCGTGGACGTGATCCCTCCTATCCGGACGCCTCAGGGGCAGTACACCTATGGGGCGAGGCCCAGTCTCGTATCGCTGACGCTGACGTGCTTTCCTCTGACCGCCAAGGGGGCCCTGGCCGGGGTGGGCAGCAATCCCGCCCGGACGGAGACCTTCCTGTACAGCGACTACTCGCATTCCGGCATCGCCAAAGTCGACGGTTCCGTCGTGTACATCCCGCTGGAGAAGGCCCAGGAACTGTGCATGTTTGGCCAGGAGAAACGGGTCACCGCCATTCACGTCCGTTTCACGTCGGACGTGAGCGTCGAAGAGGGGACCCGCCGGGTCGCGGAGTTGTGGCGACAGTTCAGACAATCGGTGGCCGGATCGCCCAACAGCGGACTGCTGGACACGGTGTCGGTGCAGGATTGGATGCGGTACCGCCGGGCGCTCATCGCTCCGATGGAGAAGGAGCAGGTTCTGCTGAGCCTGATGTTCGGCCTGGTCGGGATCACGGCGGTGTTCATCGTCTTCGTCGTCTTCCACATGATCGTCATGAACAAGAGGCGGGACATCGGCATCCTCAAGAGCGTCGGGGCGTCGAATCTCGGTGTTCTGACGCTGTTCTCCGGGTTCGCTTTCGGGATCGGATTCATCGGCTCGTGCGTCGGGACGTTCGGCGGATGGCTGTTCCTGTCCCAGATCAACCGGATCGAGGAATGGCTGTACGCGCATTTCGGCTGGCAATTATGGGACCGCACGATCTACGCCATCGGCGACATCCCGAACCACGTCGAGCCCCGGGTCATGGCGATCATTATGGCTTGCGCGATCCTGGCCTGCCTGGTCGGGGCCCTGGTCCCGAGCTACTTCGCGGCCCGGCTGCGGCCGGTGGAGACGCTCCACGCCATGCGGACGTAGGCTTGACGCGAGATCGAGAGTGAGATAAGAACGGGAGTCTTGCAGAATGATGGCCGCGGGCCATCCGAGGATCCATGAGTCAATTGTCTGTCATCCTGAAAGCCGAGAACATCCACAAGTCGTACCGCATCGGAACGACCCGGGTGAACGTTCTCAAGGGGGCCGACCTGGCCGTGCACGAAGGCGAATTTATCGCCATCGTGGGGGCCTCCGGCAGCGGCAAGAGCACGTTTCTCCACATCCTGGGCGGACTGGACAGGCCCGATAAGGGCGTGATCCAGTTCAACGGACGCGACCTCAACCGCGTCGGGGCCAGCGAACTCAACCGGTTCCGCAACGAGAAGGTCGGCTTCGTATTTCAGTTCTACCATCTGTTGGACGAGTTAACTGTGTTGGAGAACGTCATGCTGCCGGCGATGATCTCCCGCAGCGTGGCGGGCTGGCTGGCGAGCCGCCGCGCGGTTCGACAGCGGGCCGAGAGCCTGATGGAGCAGATGGGCCTGAAGGATCGCGTGAAGCATAAGCCCTATCAACTGTCCGGCGGCGAGCGGCAGCGGGTCGCCATCGGCAGGGCCCTGATGAACCAGCCCAAGCTCCTGTTGGCGGACGAGCCGACCGGGAATCTTGACTCCGCGACAGGAAATGGTATTCTGAATATTCTCGACACTTTGAACGCGGCCGGGCAGACGATCGTCATGGTGACCCATGATGAGCGGATCGCCCGCAAGGCCCAGCGGATCGTGACGCTGGTGGACGGCCGGGCCAGGTAGTCGGAGGCATGAGGTGCAACGATGGGCTTGAAGATTTGGCTGAACACGGGTCTGGTGGATGAGTCCGAGGCCAAGATCTCGGTTTTCGATCACGGCCTGCTCTACGGGGACGGCGTTTTCGAAGGGATCCGCGTCTACAGCCGCAAGGTGTTCGAACTCGAGGCGCACATCAAACGGCTCTATGAGTCGGCCCGGGCCATCCGGCTGACGATGCCCATGAACCCGAAGGAACTGACCGACGCCCTCGAGACGACCGTCAAGGCCAACGGGATCGTGGACGGGTACATCCGGCTGGTTGTCACGCGGGGCGTGGGCAGTCTGGGACTGAACCCCTTCACGTGCGAGCGCAGCGGCCTGTTCATCATCGCCAGCACCATTCAGCTCTATCCGGAGGAGCTGTACGAGAAGGGCATGCGGGTGATCAGCGCCACGACGGTCCGCAACCATCCGCTGGCGATTCCGCCGCAGGTCAAGAGCCTCAACTACCTGAACAATATCCTCGCCAAGATCGAGGCCTTGGACTCCAAGGTGCCCGAGGCGATTATGTACAACCACGAGGGGTACGTCGCCGAGGCGACCGGGGACAACGTCTTCGTCGTGAGGAACGACGTCGTCTGCGTGCCGCCGGTTCAGGCCGGAAGCCTGGAGGGGATCACGCGAGGCGTGGTCATCCGGCTGGCGCGTCGCGAGGGGCTGGAAGTCGCGGAGAAAAACCTGACGCGGTTCGATCTGTACGTCTGCGACGAGCTGTTCCTGACCGGGTCAGCCGCGGAGGTCATCGGAGTCGTGGAGGTCGACGGACGAACCATCGGCGACGGCAAACCCGGGCGCATCACCCGGTTGCTGCGGGACAGGTTCTTCGCGTACGCCCACGGAAAAGGGCAGTAGCGCAAGGCGTCCGGCCGCATCCCGCGTCCGCCGGCGTGACCTATGGAGTCACCGACCATCATGAGCAATTCGGATAAAGCCCCCTGGCGGGAGATCCCTTCGTTCGCGGGGATCGACTTGCAGCTCGGGCAAGTGAACGACCTGATCCATCGATCGTTGACGGGCGACGGCGCGGCGGACGAACTCTCCTCGCTCTTCGGCCACCTGAACGCCTCCACGGGCAAGTTGCTGCGACCCGGCTTGGTCCTGCTCGCGGGACAGTGCCTCGGGCCGCTGGCGGACAGTCACCTGCGGGTCGGCGCGATGGTCGAGATGATCCACCATGCGACGCTGCTCCACGACGACGTGATCGACGACGGCCATCTGCGGCGGGGCGTCCCGACAGTCAATCGTCTCTGGGGCAACGAGTCGGCCGTGCTGCTGGGCGATTTCGTGCTCAGCCGGGTCTTCCGCATGGCCGCGGACCTCGACGGCCCGATCGCCAGGATCATCGCGCACACCGCCATCCGAGTCTGCGAAGGGGAGCTGCGGCAGATCGTCCAACGGCGCAACTGGCGGCTGAACGAGGCCCAGTACATCGAGATCATCACCGAGAAGAGCGCGTCGTTCTTCAGCGGCTGCTGCCGTCTGGGGGCGATGCTGTCGCACGCGCAGGACAAGCACATCGAGGCGGCGGCTCGTTTCGGCTTGAACGCCGGCATCGCGTTCCAGATCGCCGACGATCTCCTCGACATCACGGGCGACGAGGCCCAGACGGGCAAGACCGGACGCAGGGACGTCGCCAAGGACAAGCTCACTCTGGCCGCGATTCACCTGCTCGACACGATCGAGGAAGGGGAGCGGTCGCGCGTACAGGCCATGCTGGAATCCGGGAACGAGTCGCGGCGGGAGCTGGGGGAGGTCCTGCGTCGCCAGGGCTGCCTGCAATACGCTCAGAGGCGGGCGGAACAATACGTGGAAGAGGCGATCCGGGCCGCGGCGGAATTGCCTGCGGGGCAGGCCAGGGACGCTCTCATCGAGACAGCCCGCTTCATGGCCGACCGGACGGCGTGACGGCGGTCTGCATCGCCCCTGCTCGACCTCGCGTGTTCGACAAAAAAAGAAGGGAGGCAAGATATCGCACTTGCCTCCCTTTGTCTTTTGAGCAACAGATGGCTTCGATCGCTTAGAGCCCCAGGTTCTCCGGGCTGAAAGCCGCGCCGACTCCGATCAGCCAGGAATCGCTGGTCATCTGACCTTCGACCCACAGGTTCCACTGCTCGGCGAGCTGGACGCTCGCGCCGACGTGTGCTCCGATCTGAGACGATTCATGGATGTCCGCACTGTTGGAAACGGTGCCGCCGACGGCGTCTTCGATGATGAGATCGCCGCTGAAGTCCAGATCGCCTTCGATGAATTGCAGGAAGGGACCCGCCCAGAGCCGCCACGTTTCCGCCTCATAGGCGACGGTGAGCGCGACCTGGGTCTGCCAATACTTGATGTCCGCTTCGCCGACCACGTAGCCCAGCGGATCGGTGACCTCGCCCAACTGGAAATCGCTGGCGCCGGGGTCGAACCACGTGACCTGCGTCAGGCCGCCGAAGCTCCAGGGGCCGCTGCGGCAGAACGTGGCTCGCGTGCCGACGCCCCAGGCGAATCCGTACCCGCCGTCGAAGCCGAACCGGTCCTCGGCGTTGGTCGCCGTGGCGGGATGGAGGATCAAATCGTCCTGCGCGTCCGCGGCGCCGGCCCGAAGGAAGATGTCCCAGTTGTCGCAGATGCCGTAGCCGATATTCGCGAAGGCCATGTTCACGGCGAGGTCCTCGAACGTGAACGGCTGTGCGTAGAACGTGCTGAAGTCGCCGTCTACCGTCTCCACGGACGTGCCGAAGGCATCCATGTCCATCTGCTCATGGGCGAACTCGCCGCCCACCGACCATTGTCCCTCGCCGAGGGTCGCCAGGGGGGCTCCCATCGGAGCGCCGCCGACGGCCACCGAGACGCAGACGCCCAGCGTCAACAGCGCCGTGGTCAGGATTGATGTCGTTTTCTGCATGTTCCCACTCCTTTCTCTTGCAACCGTGTGCGGTTGAACCTCGATGCGCCGGATCGGGCCTTGATCCGTGCATCCATTCCTGTGGTTTCCATCGTCACAAGTGTATCGCTGATTCGGATGCCCGTCAAGCGAACCGCCGCCGGGCAGCCTGTGCCTCGCGTGGGCCTCATTTCAGGCGGTGACTGAGTCCCACGAAGAAGCCATGTCCGTTCTCGACGACATCGCCAATGCTGCCGGCCCAGAGGTGATACTGGTACTCCAGGAGAAGCTCATCGTTCTCGCCCAATTCGCAACGCAGACCCGCGACCGGTCCCCAGAGAATGCCGCTGGGGCTGTCGCTGTCGCTGTCGTTGAGCTCCTCGAAGCCGGAAACGGTCGCCTTCACGTCGATGTCTGCACTGACCCAGAATGCCTGGACTCCGACGAAGGGAACCCACTGGCCTGTCGGATTGAAGTGCCACTTCGCCCGACCGCCGATGCCGAAAGCCGTAAGGTCCATGTCGATGTCGGCCTGGGCTCCTTCAATGATATCGCCTTCTGCATCCGCAAAGGAGAAGGTCTCTTTGTCGCCTTCCATCTGCGTGTAGAAGCCGGCGATGCCGAGTTGGAGATTATCGGTGGCAAAACGCGACAGGCCGAGCATGACCATCCATGAGGAGAGATCGGTTCCTGTCCCCTCGGACAGGAAGTCCTGGAAATCGAATCCGGGCGGCAGCGGGTTGTCTACGGAACTGGTCTCTTCCATCACCCAACCGCCGTAGATCTCCAGTTCCACGTCTCCCTTCTTGACCGAGGCATTCGTCACGCCCGTCAGGACCAGGCAGATCGCCGAAAGCAGTATCAGATTCTGTCGCATCGTCATTCCTTTCAAGACACTCTGGACACAAACTCCGCATCGACCGCGGTTCCACGCCGATCACAAAGTTCGGGCGCGTCCGAGTTCGTGCGGTACTCCTATCGGCCACTTGTGCGTGTCTCTTCAGCAGGAAATCTCGCGTGCGACCGGGAGCAGGAAAGGCCCGATAATCGGCGGCGCCAACAGAAGCGGCCCGGCCCCGGCCCCAAGGCTCGCGATCGCGACTGCGCATAAAAAAAGCGTTGCGAATTCATTCGAGTTCGCAACGCTTTTTTTTTACTGCTCCGCAGGAGCTACATGCGGTTCAATGGCATCGATGGAGATTGCTCACATCTTACTTGAACTGATGAATGATACCCACGAGCAGGGCGTGGCCGTCATTCAGGAAATCGCCGACATCGCCTTCCCAGAGGTGATACTGGTACTCGACGTAGAAGTCGTTGTTGGCGTTCAGCTCATACCGCAGACCGGCCAGGGGGCCCCACAGGGTGCCGTCCACGTCCTCGTCGATGCCGCCGGCATCGATATTGGCGGTCGCCCACATCAACTGAGCGCCAACGTAGGGCACCCACTGATTGGTGGGCATGAAATGATACTTGCCGCGAACGCCGATGCCGTAGACATCCACATCCGCATCCGAACCAGAGTCGCCGGTATCCATGGACGTCCACACGCCCATGGCGGCCACTTGGCCCTGGATATTGTCAGTGAAGAAGTAGCCGAGGGCGCCCGACAGGAACCAGGCATCGACATCCGGAGCGCCGTTGTCGCCGTTCTGGGCCAGGAAGCCGCCCAGGAAATCGAGCTCGGTGTCACCCTGCTGTACGGAGGCCGTTGCCACGCCAGCACACATCAACCCTACCAAAGACAACACAACCAAACCACGTTTCATGATACTCCCCTTTCAATATTGAGTCACTCACACTGGCCTACGGGTTGCCAACCACACCTATACTCTACACCAAAGAACCGGATTCACTCATCCATTCTCGACTTCTGAACTTCCGTATTACGGCCTCCAAGCCGCAAGGACAGAGTCTGTACCGTATCTGTCGGTATTCGCAGCAGTATAGAAATCTGGTCGTGGAAATCAAACAAAAAAAACGCTTTTTCAGTTTTTTTTGGCAGGACAAGTCCCTTGGACATAAGACAGTGAATGCGGTGTCTCGATGTGCGGATTGCCTATTTTCACGCCTTTTCTTTCCGTCTCGTAACGCCTTGGCGTCACGTGAGTTATGAGAGGTCGCGGAATGCCCCGTCTGTTCCTGTGTCGGAGGTTTTCGTGATGTCACGGGAACAGCGCAGTCGCGGTTCATGCACGGCGTCGTGAGGAGCGGCTGCAGGGCCCGCCCGGCAGGAGGATTCGGTCGCGCGTCTGGGCGGGCGTCGATGCGGATTGAAGACCGATTAAGTCCTGAAAAACACGTCGTCTCATCGGTGTCGTTCTGTCGAACACAGCGTCGAGGGCTAGGGGAGATGGACGCGTGTCCCCGGCGGAGGGTTCCTTCCATCGACCAGGGGCGGGGCCGGATCTTGGGCGGATGCGCCGGACGCTGAGTCGGATCGGCCGCGTCGCAACCTGCGGGGAAGGCGGCTTCAAATAGCTTCGACAGGCAGGGGGCGGGACCCTATAATGGGCCCATGACCGACGATCGGACCGACAGGATGTTGTTCGAGGCCCAGGAGAAGGCGAATCTCAGGGCCGCAGCGCCCCTGGCTTCACGGATGAGGCCGCGGACGCCGGAGGAGTTCGTCGGCCAGCGTCACTTCCTCGGACCCGGCAAGCTGCTCACGCGGATGCTCCAGGCCGATCGGCTCAGCAGCGTCCTGTTCTGCGGCCCGCCGGGCGTGGGCAAGACCTCGCTGGCCATGGTGATCGCGAAGCAGACCAAGGCGAGATTCCATTACCTCAGCGCTCCGGCCGCGACAGTCAAGGACATCCGCGATGTGACTGCGGCGGCCAAGGATCGTCTGGCCACCACCGGCGGCAAGACCATCCTGTTCATCGACGAGATCCACCGGTTCAACCGGGCCCAGCAGGACGTCCTGCTCAACGACGTGGAGTCGGGAATCGTCACGCTCATCGGCGCGACGACGGAGAATCCCTACTTCTCGATCAACGGCCCTCTGATTTCCCGCAGCACGGTTTTCCGGTTCGAGCCGGTTGGCGCCGAGGACATTCTCGAATTGCTCCGCCGGGCGGTCAAAGACCCCGAGCGCGGACTCGGAAAGCTCGACGTCCAGGCGGACGACGACGCCTTGATGTTCCTGGCCCAGATGTCCGAAGGCGACGTTCGCAAGGCGCTGACTGCGCTGGAAGTGGGGGTGCTCAGCCAGGTCCGCCAGGCGGCCGGCGGGCGCATAATCTTTCATCTGGAAGCGGCGAAGGAGTCGATACAACAAAAGGCCATCCTGTACGACGGAACGGGAGACACGCATTACGATCTGGCCAGCGCCCTCCAGAAGAGCATGAGAGGCTCGGACCCCGATGCGACCGTCTATTGGCTGGCGCGAATGCTCGCCGGGGGCGAAGACACCCGTTTCATCGCCCGGCGGATCGCCATCTGTGCGGCGGAGGACGTAGGCAACGCCGATCCGATGGCGACCGTGCTGGCTGCGGCGGCCGTGCAGATCTCGGAGTTCGTGGGGCTGCCGGAAGCGCAGTTGGCCCTGGCCCAGGCGGCGATCTACGTCGCCTGCGCCCCGAAGTCCAACGCCGGCTCGGCGGCCATCTGGAGCGCCGCGGCGGACGTGAAGAACGAGCCGGTGAAGGCCGTGCCGCCGCACCTGAGGGATTCGCACTATCCGGCCGCAAAACAGGCCGGGCTTGGAGCAGGTTATAAGTATCCGCACGATTATCCGGGCGGTTTCGTGCCGCAGGAGTATATGCCGGGGCCCCGCAAGAAGTACTATGTCCCCAAGGACGCGGGTCACGAGAAAAATATCCTGCTGCATTTACAAAGACTGCGATCCTTGATAGAAAATGACCGAGTGTCTCGGAACGCCAATGTCAACGACAACCAGGGACCAGCCCATGGAGAAGGTTGAGCTGCGCCGCGAGTTGCGCAACCGTCTGCTGGCCATGTCGCCGGAGCAGCGGAAGGAGAAGAGCCGCAGGGCCTGCAAGAATCTGATCGCGACGGAGCAGTTTCAGGACGCATCCATCATCATGATGTTCCTGTCGCTTCCGCACGAGGTGGACACCTCCGACGCGATTCTGCAAGCCTGGCAGCTCGGGAAAACGGTT
>JBDKUU010001106.1:0-9670 GCA_039679525.1 Phycisphaerales bacterium
GCGGTGGGCGAGAAGATGCAGGTGTTCCTCTCGACCAAGCACCGCGAGGCGATCAAGGCGAAGGTCTGATGGCGCACGCGAAGAAACACGCTGAGGAAGAAGAAGGCGGTGAAAGCGCGCCGCTCTGGATGATCTCCTTTGCGGACATGATGTCGCTGCTGATGGCCTTCTTCGTCATGCTCTCGACGTTCTCCGATTTCGGACCGTCGGAGGCCGACAAGCTGCGTCAGACGGTCGACGTCATGCTGGCCCCCGTCACGTACAGCGGCATGCAGACCACGCGTCCCCGAATGGCGGCCGGCCCGCAGGCGATCGCCGCCGGCCAGCTCGAAAAGGGAAGCGAACAGCGCACCCTCGACCAGACCCAGGGCAAAGGCATGATGGCCGAGGGCAGGACCCCCGGATACCAGAAACGAAAGGTGTTCATGGCCGAGTCGAGAAAGGTGTTCCTCGGCAGCGGCATGGTCGTCTCCAGCGAAGGACGGGCCTTTCTCGACACGCTGGCCGCCTTTGCGGACAAGGCGCCTGACCGCATCGTGATTTCGGAGGGCGGGCTCGGCGATGAGCCGGACCTGGGTCTCCGCAGGGCGATGGCCGTCGTGGACTACCTCGCGGCTCGCGGCGTCTCGCGAGATCGATGCAATATCGGCGCCCGCGGCATGATGCCGGACAAGGAGTTCAAGGACGGCCGGATGCTGGAAATCGTATTGCTGGACCAGAGCCTGTACAGATGAGCCACGAGAAGAAAGCCAGTCCGCCCGAGGAAAAAGGGGAATCCGCTCCCCTGTGGATGATTTCCTTCGCGGACATGATCTCGCTGCTCATGGCCTTCTTCGTCATGCTCCTGACGATGTCCACGGAGAAGAGCGGCAAGCTGTGCAACGAGGGCGACGGCATCTTCGAGAAGACCCTCTACGGATTCCGCAAGTCGGTCGATAATTTCGGGATGCCCGGCATGTTCGGGTCCATGAACGAGGGCGAGTACTTCGACAACGTGAAGATCTACCACGCGATCAGCGACGGCGAAGACCCCGGAGTGACGCGGACGATCGACGCCGGCGCCGCGCGGATGCGGCGGCTCTTCACCCAGATGCAGCAGCACACGCGAACGTACGAGGCCGAGATCCGCGGCGGCAATCCGAATTTCGTGGTCCTGCCCGTGACGTTCGACCGGGGACAGTCCGCCTTGAATCCCTCGGCGCAGCAGGCGATGCGAAACTTCGCCAAAGACCTCGTCGGTTCCGGCCGGGTGGACGGCGTCCAGCTCTACATCGTCGGACTGGCCCGGGACGCGGCCGGCGAAAGACAGCGATGGCCGCTCTCCGCGAAGCGAGCTCAGGCGGTCGCCGATTTCCTGCGATCTTCCCTCCCGAAGGAGAACACCTGCCGCATCTTCTCCTGGGGCGCCGCCGGCGGCGGCGATTGGGTAAAGCAAAACGGCCAGATCTCTCCGCAAGCGCAAATCGCGGTGGCCGTCC
This sequence comes from Phycisphaerales bacterium, assembly GCA_039679525.1. Taxonomy (GTDB): domain Bacteria; phylum Planctomycetota; class Phycisphaerae; order Sedimentisphaerales; family Anaerobacaceae; genus PLanc-01. The sequence continues at coordinate 1,479 of JBDKUU010001106.1, forward strand.
TGAAGCCGAACGGCTGATCACACCCCAGAATCGACCCTGTCATTCCCGCGAGAGCGGGAACAATCCATACTCCTTCGCGACGTTCCTGGCCCGCTTCAGGTATGCATTCGGCCCTGCGAGAGAGGAAGCTCTCCCGTTTGCCTGCATGTCTTCGACGCCATCGGGATTGCGACGCCTCTATGCGGTCAAACGCCTGCACAACCGTATTTGCACGAGCCCACAGGCTCTCGGGGGAGACGGACGCAATAGGTCGCGCACCCTGCCTGCCGCTGTGGAGCGACACAGACTTGCAGAGCCCCCCGTCTCGCAGTAGAATGAAGGGGTCGCCGGCAGGTCGGGGACGGGCCGGGGCCGGCGGCGATCGCTGGGTTTCAGGACAAAGGTTAGATGCATGAGCCACCGACGCGCCTTCACATTGATCGAACTCCTCGTCGTTATCGCCATCATCGCGATCTTGATGTCCATTCTGATGCCGGCGTTGAGCCGGGCCCGGGAGCAGGGCAAGCGAGCCGCCTGCATGGGCAATCTCAAGCAGATGGCTCTGGCATGGAATCTGTATGCCGACGACTACGACAGCAAGATCATGAACGGCAACACCGGTCTGGGGCCGAACAATCGCGACAACGCCTGCTGGGTCTACTTCATGGGCCAGGACGCCGCCCGGGACAGCGCCCTGGACGGGATTCGCAGAGGGCAAATCTACAAGTACGCCCCGAATTTCAACCTGTACAAGTGTCCGACCGGCGTCCGCGGCGAAATGGTGACCTATGCGATTCCGGACTCGATGAATGGCTACTATTACATTCCCGGCGCCCAGAAACAAATCAAGACGTTGAGAACCCAGATCCGCAACGTCTCCGAGCAGATCATCTTCCTGGATGAAGGCCGCCTCAGTCCGAGCAGTTGGACGATTCATTACGACCAGGAACGCTGGTGGGATCAGATCACCGCCCGCCATGGCGACGGCACGAACTTCGGGTTCGCCGACGGCCACAGCGACTACTGGAAGTGGAAGGACCCCCGAACGCTGGAAGTGGCCAAAGCCAAGTACGACGATTGGCAGAACAGCCTCCGCAACGGCCCGATGGCCAGTTCGCCCGGCAACGAGGATCTGCACGCCGTCCAGAGAGGGGTCTTCGGCAAGCTGGGATACGCGCCCAGCAATTAGTCGCCCTCCGCCGACGCAGAGTGCCACACACTCTTCCGCATCGGCCCACGCGACATACCTCCTCAATCTTGGCGCCCTTCGCAGGAGGTGCAGGACCATTCTCGGGGTTCCATCGACGCGACGATGTTCCGCCAGATTCGAGAGGTGCGTTTATCGCTTTCTGGATACCGGCGGGGAGAGCCACGTAAGGATCATCGAAGTGCGGACGAATCCTCATTCGCGTCTGCCGGTTGTGAAACTCCGCCCATCGCAGAGTTCATGAAGGCTCCATCGCATACGTCCGCGACAGAACGCCCCTCATCACCAGCAGACGGTCCATACTCCATGTTGGCCCTGCCTCCTCTCCCCGCCGGTACCCGCAAAGCGATAAACGCACGCCACGAACGCAATCGGCCCACGATGCTCGCGCAACTGCGGACATGCACACCCTTTCACAATCGGTCTGTGCGATCATCTTGACATCTTGACCCGTTTCAAACGTTCGATACCATGAGGGGCTCTCTTGACATGGTTGGCGGCGCATCGGGTTCGCCCTTGACGATCCCGGGGTCGGTTTGTCTGAAGAAAGGTTCGTGCGAATGACGGATGGCAGCGAAACGCTGGGCGTGATTTTCGATATGGACGGCGTCCTGGTCGATACGGGCTGGGCCCATCGGCAGGCGTGGTTCGACGTTGCGGCGAAGGAAGGGTTCCCGATGTCCGACGAGTTCTTCTGGGGCACGTTCGGCATGCAGAACGCGGCGATTCTGCCGATGCTCCGGCCGGGCATCTCGGAGGACGAGATCAAGCGGCTGTCTCAATGGAAGGAGCAGCGGTACCGCGAGGTCGCCAAGTCGCATCCGGATCTGGCCCGCGGGACTCTGGCCCTGCTCAAAGACCTCAAGCACAGCGGGTTTCGACTGGCGATCGGATCGTCCGCCCCGCCGGAGAATCTCGACGTCTTCTGGGACGCGCATTCGCTGGCGGACTACTTCGACGCCCGCGTGACGAGCGAGCAGGTCACCGAGAGCAAGCCCTCGCCTCAGACATTTCTGAAGGCGGCCGAGAAGCTCGGACTGCCCCCCTCTCGATGCGCCGTGGTCGAGGACGCGATCCAGGGCGTGCAGGCGGGCAAGGCGGGCGGAATGGTCGTCGTCGCAGTGACGACCACGCACAACCGGGAGGAGCTGGCCCGCGCGGACTACATCGTCGACGGCTTGGCCGACCTGAAGGCGACGGACTTCCTTCGCCTGTTGAGAAACGGCGCAAAACCGAAGGCCCATTGAGTATGATTTACGCCAAGCTCCTTCTGACCGCGATCTTCTGGGGCGGGACATTCATCGCCGGCAGGCACGTCTCGCAGCATCTGGACCCGTTCACCATCGCTTTCCTGCGATTCGCGATGGCCTCGGCCCTGCTGTTGACGCTGACAGTCTGGCAAGAAGGCCGCCTCCCGCGACTGACGGCGGCGCAGTTCGTCCTGGTCGCCCTGCTGGGCGCCACCGGCGTATTCGCCTACAACGTCTTTTTCTTCAAGGGCCTTCACCTGATCGAAGCCGGCCGGGCTTCGTTGATCGTCGCAACGTCCCCCGCTTTCATCGCCGTGACGGCGGCCCTGTTCCTCCGCGACGGCAGCGCCAGGCTCCTCGCCCATCCGCTGCGGGCGGCGGGCATTCCGCTATCCATCCTGGGCGCGATCGTGGTCATCTCACGGGGCAATCTGCATCAGATCTTCGCCGGCGGCGTCGGCCGGGGCGAATTGTTCATCCTCGCGTGCGTGTTCAACTGGGTCGCGTATTCCGTGCTTGGCAAAGTCGCCATGCGTCATCTTTCGCCCCTGGCGGCGGTCTCGTATTCCTCGGCCATCGGCGCGCTGGCCCTCGCGGCCCCGGCGGTGATGGAAGGCCCCGTCAAGAACCTCGGCAGCGCATCATGGACGGACTGGGCGGCCGTGGCCTACCTGGCCGTGTTCGGGACCGTCCTGGGCTTCGTGTGGTTCTATCAGGGTGTGCGAGCCATCGGGGCCCCCCGCGCGGGCCTGTTCATCAACTTCGTCCCGGTCTCGGCGGTGCTCCTGGCGGCGCCGATCCTGCATGAGCCCATCACCTGGTCGCTCGCCGTCGGGGCGGCCCTGGTCCTGTCCGGCGTGTTCCTGACGAATCGTTCGCCCAAGGCCGCGTGAACGCCGCTGCCGATTTTCACTCCCGTAATTCCGCCCACAAGAGATTGCGGAACGGCCCCAGAATCACCGGCAGCGGGACGACTTTGACTCTGGGTTCAGCGAGGCTCCCCTCGATGCTCACGGACGCGGCGCTCGACTGGAACGTGGCCAGCAGCCGATCCAAAGATCGTACGCCCGGCAGGCGAACGCCCCGGAGGACCTGCGTCGAACCGACAGCAAAGCCGCTGACCGGACTCTCGGAACCGCGGTTGATATTCTCGATCTTCCCGGCCCCCCGGATCTCGATGCCGCGATTGAAATAGGAGAACGAGGGAATCAGCACGGAAGGCCCCTCGATGCGAACCGAAATGTCGCCCGTGCCGTTCGGTTCCTGCGAGCCGAATCTGAGGTTCATGGTGTTATAAAGGGTCCCAATGATCGTGCTGTTGCCGAGTTCCGACTTCGTCAGACTGATGCGGGCCTGCCCCTGCAGAGGCGAGAAATCGCCCGACAGCACGGACGACGAGCCCAGGAGCGTCGCGTGGCCCGAGAGATACCCCGCATGCTGTTTTGCTTTGGGGCTGACGACGTGAACGATCTGGTCCAAATTCAGATTCTCGAAATCGGATACGATGTTGGCATAGCGGGCGTTCTTGTGCGAACTGATCATGACTCGGGCTTTCACCTGCCCGTCCAAGGCCCTCAGCTCGGCGTCGTCGATCAGCAGCCGCGTGGGACCGAGAAAACCCGAGAAGCGGGACGATCCCACCGCTGCGCCCCCGAACCAGCCGTTCTCGACGTCCATGTTCATCGCGAACTCCATCGGTTCGGGCGGTCGAGATGCCGGGTCCGCCCGCCCGACCACGAGAGAGCCGGAGACAGTGCCCTCGAACGGCGCGATCTGCGGCGCCCACGTTTGCAGCATTCTCGGCTCGATGCCCTGCCATCGCAGCTTCGCGGAGCTGTCGATCCAACGGTCCAGACGGACCTGAGCCTGGCCGTCTACCTCGCCCCCGAGGGTCTCCGCGTAGAAGTCTTCGATGTTCACAGTCTGCTGTTCCACCAGCGCCGTCACGCGGACATGGGCCAGCTCCTGCCCGTTGAGAAGGACCGTGCCGGAGAGCCGGGCCTCGCCGTCCGCGGTGCGGCCGGCCACGTTCACCCGCAGGTGGGCCTTGCCGTCCGCATACAGCGTCAACGGGCTCCCTTCGAACTGGGCCGGCCATTGTCTCGATGTCAGCTCCACGAGCAGATACTGCGAATCGTCCAATCGGAATTCGACGCTTGCTTCGGCCTGCCCGCCGTTGCGTTCCAGCAGGATCTCGTCGAATCGGGCCAGGCCGCCGGCGATGCGGAGCTTGCCGCGAGCCTTCTCGGCCTGGAAGGGCGGAATGTTGACGTCTTCGGCCTCCCAACTGCCCGTCGCGACCGCGGACTCGACGTCGAGATTCCGGACCGCCACCTGGACGCGCGCGTGCGCCCGGCCGCGTGACACAAGCTTCAGGCCGGCCATGGCCGCCACGGATTCCAGCGAGAGGGCGTCGGCGGACGCCTCGATCTGCGTGACGTTCGTGGACAGGTCGTGCCGGCCGTTCAATTGCCACCGCCCGCCGAACATGTCGACGGGATCGGTCGCCATCTGGATCGCCTCGGCATTCGCTTTGGCCCGCACGGGGATCTCGATCCGGCTGACTGTCTCCTTGCCCAGGGAGATGTCCCGGCCTGTCATCTGGCCTGTCAGTTCGATGGCCAGCGGCTGAACGTGCCCGAAGACGCCGCCCTCCAGATGCCAATGTCCGAGAGGCGATTCCACCCGCGACGGCTCGGAAGGCGCCGTGCCCGCCGGCCAGTCGGCGGTCACCTGAACATCCTGGAAGCCCCTCTCGCGGAAGGACAGGCGGCCCTTGGCCACGGCGACTCGCTCGCCCTCGGCCACTCGAAGCTCCCGGACGTGAGCCGTGCGTGTGTCGCCCTCGGCGCTCAGACGCAAATCCAGCGGTTGAACGCCCCAAGGGGTCAGATGGGTCAGGTGATCGATCGCCACATGGACCGACCAGCGGCGGGAGTCCGTATCGAACGTCGCGTTGACATCCGCCGTCTGCGTTCCCGGCATCCGGAGATCCGTGAGGCGAACCTCAGGCCAGGCCAAGCGAACCTCGGCGGCAGCCCCGGCCAGATCCACTTCCTTGCCTTGATGGGACCATGACAGGGTCGGCGTCGAGATCTGCCACTGCGATTGCCCCCAGGCGGGGCCGTCGCCTTCGACGTCGGCGGCGACCGCAAGCTCGCCGAAGGGGGCCTGCGCCCGACCGGTGACATTCACCCGCGCGGTCTTGCGGCCGGAACGCGGGGATTTCACCGCGGCAAGATACGTTCCGTCATATCGAGCCTTCTGCTCATCCACGACCGCCGCCCACGATCCGGAGATTTCGCCGGACTGCGCGCTCAGATCCCAGACGCCGTTGACCTGGGCGGTGAACTGATTCGACGCCGCCGCAAGCTGTTCGATCCGGATCTGGTCGCCCACCATACGAATCGAGCCTCCGGCCAGGCGGATCTCCCGCCCCGCGACGTTGGGCTCGTCGATGACGAGGTCTCTCGCCGTCAGCGAGAGGTCGCCGGACTTCGCCTGCACGCCGATGCCGCCGTGCGCCGTCGCCGGTCCGACGGCCAGCGCATCGAGCCGGAGGGTCCCGTCGAGCGAACCTCCGACAATCTTGCCCTCCCATTGGCCCGTCACTCGAATCGGAGTCACGCCCTTGCCCACCAGACTCCGCACCCACGGCTCGACGCCCGACACGCGAACTCCGATCGCATGCGCCCAGTCGCCCCCCGAGACCACCTGGCCGCGAACCCCGACGCTGTCGGGCACTTCTAGATCGAACTGCCAGAGCAGACGCCCCTGGGGTCTGCCGGTGAAGCTCACCGGACCCACGATCTGCCCGGCCCCGTTGGGCTCTTCAATGTGGATCTGGGCCTCCCGGATTTCCACCTCCGGCAGCGAGAACTCCCCCCTTTTCTTGTCGGGCTTCAGCCTGGCCTGCACACGGGTCCAGGCGTCCTGCACGTTCCAGTGGCCGTCCGGATATTGCTTCAGGTTCACCTCGGGCCTTTCCACCCGTACGGACCGCACGTTCACGGCCCGCCCGAGGAGCAACAAAGGGACGACCTCGTGGACGACTTCGACCCTCTCGGCGGCGAGCAGCACGTCATTCGTCAGCGGCATCGCGACCGCGGCCCCGCGAATGGTCGTACGCCCCCCCCACCCGACGGTGAGCGAGTCGGCCGTCACGTCCATGCCGATTCCCTCGCTGGCCCGGGCCAGGATCAGATTCCTGAGCCATTGGCTCTGGAGGACAAAGTGAAGGATGACCGCCGTCGCCAGGATCAGCACGACGAAGACCACCAGAATTCGAATCGTCCATCGCAACATAGAGCGTTTCAATCCATTCGAACGCTTGTCGAGCAATCGCGGGTCACACGCGAGGTTCCGACAATACAGCGGGCGTCATTCTATATGATGATCGACGGAGGGAATGTTGCCGAGAGTACGCGGGCCGAAACCCAGGAGCCACCAATCATCACGATACGACCGGCCGATCGACGGACCCGAACTGGCGACGACTTCCCCGGTGTTGGCCCAGTACGCCACGTAGGCGATGCCGGCGAAACCCACCTGCCGGGTCTCCTTGACGATGGCCACTTCCGGCGTGACGATGCCCGCGGGAACGCCGGCGGTCGTAGCCGCGGTCCCGGCTACAGCCCCGATCGACGGAATACCGATGAGGCTCTCGTAGCGGTCGATCCCCACGCCGGTGGTGCGGACCTCGACGATGATCTCGGCGTCCCGCATATCGAACGCCAATTGCACCCCCGCCAGCAACAGCCTGGCCCGAAGCTCGCCCAGCACGAACCCCTTGTCGGGCGAGGCGAAGAACCGGTCGTCCACGAAGACAAATCGGCCATGGAGCACGTCGAAGCTCATCGGCGCCACCGCTTCGATCACCGCCTCGGAGATCAGAAACTGCTCCGTGGCCGTCCGCTGCGGATCGGTCACCCGCTGGGTCGCGCAGCCGCACAAAGCGAGCAACAGCAGCGCCGACGCTACATCACACGGGAGACTACGGCTGCCCGTCCGACGACGCCGCACTCGCTCCACACATTGTCGTGTCAACCCCATGCCGTCCCCTGCGATACAAAACCCATCGTATCAGGCGAGATCGCCTGCCTTGTCCCCTATACTATATCTGAATGCCTGTAGGTTCACAGGAGTTTGTTGGAAATGTTCCCTTCCTGATGGCTCGCCGCCGACCCGGAGAATGCCCTTGAACATCACGCCGACACCCTGTAACCTCTTACGATGCGCGATCGACACAAAGAACTTCACGGCCAGGGGAGCCACCCGCGGAGATCCGCGAGACGGGAGTGACTCCATGCGTATGAGCTTCCTTAAGCATTTCTCCAAGGCCGTGGCCAGTCGCGTGCTGCGTTTCGCTCGCCCCCCCTTATCGAGAATCGGTCGCTTCTTTGCCATCGCCTGGCCTGGGGCGGCGGTCGGACTGGCCGTCGCCGCTTCGCTCATCCCGGCCTACGGCGGGCTCTGCATGAAGACCGGCCTGGGGAGCGGAATCGACGTGGGCGGCGCCCTGCTGCTCGGCGTCGTTCTCACCGCATTGTCGATCCTGCTGACCATGCTCGGCTTGACCCTCCTTCGTCGGCTGCCCCGCCGGTTCGTCGCCGCGGCTGTCGCCGCCGGGATTTGCGTCGTGGGCGTGGGCGGCGGGTTCGGCTATTCTCCCGAGTTCGCCATCCGTCTGGCGGGTCCGCCGGTCGCGCTGATCGCCTTGGCCGGGGCGGGCTTATCGGTCCTGCTTCGACGCGGAT
>JBDKUU010001107.1:0-2280 GCA_039679525.1 Phycisphaerales bacterium
ATACGAGTACGACATGCCTCGTGTCATCACCCGATTCGACGGCCGGGACAACTGCTGGACCTCCGTGCTGCGGGACGAAGGCGGCGCAAGCCCCGGGGACCGGGCGACGCTTGAATTCGACATCGCCGTCGAACAAATCGGGGCAAACAAGGTCCAGCCGACGTTGGTCGTCAACGGCCGGGAGCTGAGCATGCCGGCTGTGATTGCCAGCGGACAGGTCTTGCGGTGCCGCGATGAAAGAAGCTGGACACTGGTCGAGAAAGGGCAGCCCCTTCTCAAAGGGGAATTTGCCGAACCGTTGCCCGCACTGACGAAGGGCGTCAACCGTCTCCAATTGCGCTGTGACGAACTTGGCGCTGCCGACTGCCGGATTTTCGTCAGTTGCGCGAAAGTGTACGGGCGATAGATGCGCCCTGAGTAAGCTACAATGGGCCTTAGGCCAGATGGGCTGACGCGCGGCGAACGACGCTCCGCAAAGCGATTGTCAGTTTTGTAAAGGGAGAACGCAACATGTGCCAATTGGGGATGTACACGATGAGGGTGTTTTCCGTGCTTGTGGCGGTGGGGACCGTGGTCTCATGTCCTACGTATGCCGCGGATCGTGCGGTGATCGAAGTTCGCGGGGACTCGAAAGCGGAGGTGATGTGGTTCCGATCCGGTGCGGTGCTGTTCACCGATCGCGGTTTCAGGCTGACTGATTTCCCGGCTGCGTTGGCAGGGCAGAAGTTCCTGAGAAGCTCGATCGATGCCACCGAGTTCGATGTGGTGCGAGGCGGCCGTCTGATCGTGCTCACCCCTCAGTCCATACCGGGCGCCGCCTCTCAAGCCGAGGCCCTCGAGAAACAGGGGTTTGTGCGGACCAAGGAGGACCGCTTCCAGTTGTTCGAGACGCGCGAGGTCGATCAGGTGCTTGTGTACGAAAAGCAGACCACCGCCGGAGAATCCTATCGCTTTGGGAAATGGACGGTCGTGCTCGGGTTCGAGGATGCTCGATCCGCGCGAAACCGGACGCGAGCGGCTGAGGGAAAGCCGTTTTTCGTCTACCCTGCGGACATCCCCAATACCGGAGTGCTGTTCGTGGATAGGCAGAAGGAAAACCATTCCGGACACGGGCACAATTCGATTGCCGAATGCCGGAACGGGGACATCATCGCCTTCTACAGCGTGACGGGAACGGGCGCCGACAATTGGAATGGGCACGGCTCGGCGGGGTGGTCGGAATACCGGCGTTCGACCGATGGCGGCTTGACCTGGAGCACCCCCAGCCCGTTCGAGTATTCCAAGCGGATGTGGGAAGGAACGGAGATGTGCTCCGCCCTGGTTTACTCGGTCGTCACTGCGCCGAACGGAACCCTGGTGGCCACCGTCATCCACTATGCGAACGAAAAATGGGAGAAACAGCGGGCGCCGGCCTACTTTCTCAGCAAGGACCAAGGGCAGACGTGGCAGGGTCCGCGCGCATTTGACAAATCGGCTGCCGTCGAGGATATCGCCTACACGATGGATACGTCGTTCGTCCACGCCGGAGAGATCTTCATCGTCTTTCGGGGCGGCGGATCGAACATGACGCCGGGTGGACCGCAGACTCTGTGGGTCTCCAGCGACAACGGGGAGTCTTTCCGTCAACGCAGCGTGCTGCCCTTCGACCACGCCAGTTATTACTGGGCCGCCGGGGCGCTCGACCACGGCGAAATCATTGTCTACACCTACGACGCCCATCTGAAGAAAGAGGACCCAGCGGCTGAACAGAACATTCCCTACACGATCAGCCGGGATGGTGGACGAACCTGGTCGGAGGTCCGGACCACACACTTTGCCAAAGGGATCCGCAATATGCAGCTCTCCGGAAAGCTGGGCCAGTGGTACTTCATGCAAGGGCGAAGCGGCAGCAACCCACGGGAATTGGTGGGCGACGATCCCGGGCCGGACAATTTCGTGCTTTACTCGTCGCGTGACGGCATTCAATGGGACGAGGGGATTGTCCTGATGAGCAGGTTGCAGACTCCGGGCGGGGGCGATTGCTATTCCGACAACGAGATCATCGGCAAGTACAATCCCGCGACACCCCAACGGTTGCTGATCCATTCGGACGTCAGCTATTCGGGCGCCAAAACGAACATGCACCAGTGGTGGGTGACAACGGCCCCGTGGATGCCCGGACCCCGAGTGGGCGCCACAGAGGGCAAGGACGCAAACGGATCGCATCTTCGCGATCGGAGAAATCGCTGATGAGACCATCCAGCTTAACACGCCCCGAAAACAATATCGACAGGGCTTCGC